>MGZZ01000097.1:0-5624 GCA_001802795.1 Ignavibacteria bacterium GWC2_36_12
AAATAATTTAAATGCTTCCGATTTATATTCTACAAGCGGATCTTTCTGTCCATAAGCTCTTAAGCCAATTCCTTCTTTAAGATCATCCATCTCACGAAGATGTTCTTTCCACTTATGATCTATTACACTTAACATTGCATATCTTTCAAGGCGTGCCATCAGTTCGGAACCAAGCATTTCCTCTTTTCTTTTATAAAATTCTTTTGCAGCGGAAAGAATTCTTTCTTTAATACCTTCTTTACCAAGAGTCTCGAACTCCTGAGCCTCAAGAGGAAACTCCACCAGAAGACTTAGCTTTATGTCTTCTTTCATATTATCTACAAGTACATCATCAAAACTTCTCTCAACCACTTCTGTTATATATTCATCGAGAAGTCCGAACACCTCGCTTTTAAGCCTGTCCCCTTCAAGCGCCTTAAGTCTTCTTGAGTATATAACTTCACGCTGCTGGTTCATTGTGTTGTCATATTCAAGAAGCCTTTTCCTTATCGCAAAATTGTTTTCTTCAACTTTCTTCTGCGCCCGTTCTACCGATCTTGTAATCAACGGATGCTGAATTACTTCGCCCTCTTTAAGTCCCATTCGCTGCATTACGGAAGAAGCCCTGTCGCTTCCGAACAATCTCATCAAATCGTCTTCAAGAGAAAGAAAGAATTTTGTAGTTCCCGGATCTCCCTGCCTTCCGGAACGCCCTCTCAACTGCCTGTCAATTCTTCTCGACTCGTGCCGTTCGGTACCAAGGATAAATAAGCCTCCTCTATCTACTACACCGGCACCGAGTTTTATATCCGTACCACGACCAGCCATGTTCGTGGCAATTGTAACAGCACTAATCTCTCCGGCATGAGCAACAACTTCTGCTTCGCGTTGGTGCTGTTTAGCATTTAAAACATTATGAGCCAAACCTTTCCGCTTTAGCATTCTGCTGATTGTTTCAGAGACCTCAACAGAAGTAGTACCGACAAGTACTGGTCTGCCTTCTTTTTTCAATTCATCTATTTTGTCAATTACAGCATTGTACTTTTCTCTTTTTGTTCTGAATACTGCATCGTCATCATCATCGCGAACAACAGGTTTGTTGGTTGGAATTACAACAACATCAAGCTTGTAAATTTCAAAGAACTCACCTTCTTCAGTTTCTGCAGTTCCTGTCATACCGGCAAGCTTATTGTACATTCTGAAATAATTCTGGAGTGTAATAGTAGCGAGTGTTTGAGAGTCCCTTTCAACTTTTACATTTTCTTTTGCTTCTATTGCCTGGTGAAGTCCATCGGAATAACGTCTTCCGGGAAGAACACGACCGGTAAACTCATCAACGATTGCAATTTTTCCTTCTTCGGTAATTACATATTCAACATCTTTCTCAAAAAGAGTATATGCCTTTAGCAATTGATGAATGGTGTGTATCCTGTCGCTGCTTTCAGAATATTTTTTATAAAGAGTATCCTTACGTTTTAGCTTTTCTTCGTCACTAACATCGGGATCATTTTCAAATTTACTAACCTCAGTTCCCAGATCGGGAAGAACAAAGAAATCTTTCTCCATTCCGCTTCCCTTTGCAAGTTCTTCTCTTCCTTTCTCAGTTAAATCAATCGTATTATTTTTCTCATCAATAACAAAGTAAAGCTCATCATCAATAATGTGCATGTTCTTTGCTTTTTCACGAAGGTACTCGAGCTCGGTTTCCTGCATTAACTTTTTGTTGGAGGGTTCTGAAAAAACTTTTAAGAGCCTGTTACTTTTAGGTAGTCCCCTGTAAGCTCTCAACAAAAGAACGCCTGCTTCTTTATCACCCTGCCCGTCACTCTTTAATAACTCCTCGGCTTCCTGAACAAGTTTTGCTACCAGACTGGTTTGCATCCTGTGAAGTTTTTCCACTTTGGGTTTCATCTCGTTAAATCTCTGGTCATCTGTTTCAACAGGACCGGAAATAATAAGAGGAGTTCTTGCTTCATCAATCAATACAGAGTCAACTTCATCCACGATAGCATAATTATGACCTCTCTGCACCTGGCTTTCTTTATCGACAGCCATATTATCACGCAGGTAATCAAAGCCAAATTCATTATTTGTTCCATAGGTGATATCACAATTGTACCGTTCTTTTCTTTGTTCCGGTGTCATCGTATTCAAAATACAACCGACAGTAAGCCCATGAAACTTGAATATCTCTCCCATCCATTCACTGTCCCTTTGTGCAAGATAATCGTTTACAGTAACAAGATGAACACCTCTGCCGGTCAAGGCATTGAGATAAATTGGTAAAGTAGCGACAAGGGTTTTTCCCTCACCGGTAGCCATTTCTGCAATTTTACCTTCGTGAAGAACAACTCCTCCCATTAGCTGAACATCGTAAGGAACCATATCCCAGGTAATTTTATGACCGGTTATTGTCCAGCTTTTGCCGACCAGTTTTTCACATGTGGCTTTTACTACAGCAAACGCTTCGGGAAGAAGCTCGTCCAGTATTTCTTCATATTTTTCATGAAGTTCTTCTTCAAGCGAATCCAGTTCATCATAAGCAGCATTCCTGTCAAATTCCTCATCAGAATGAAGACGGGTTCTTATTTCTTCAATTTTCTGTTTAACTTCTACAGTATAATTCTGTATTCTTTCCCTGAACTCAACAGTTTTTGCTTTCAGTTCATCTTCGGAAAGGTCTTTTATTTTCTCGTATTCGCCTTTTATTTCATCAACAATAGGCCATAGAGCCTTAACGTCTTTAGTATGCTTATCGCCAAATACTTTCTTTAAAATACTGAGCATTTTGTCCGGTTTCCTGATGTATAATGGATAGTAAAGTTAGTTATTAGGGTTTTGAAATGCAATTTAGGAAGTAGTGACTAAGATACTCTCTTGTAAACATTTACTATTGATAGAAGGATAACATTCTCTTCCACTGTTTATAAAAATTTTTTAGTAGTGTTACTTTGGAGAGCTTGATTTTAATAAAACAACGCCTTACATTTTATCTGGTTTTTAGAAGGGGTTTTATGGGACCTAAAAAGACAAGTTTCCTTTTTCTAATAATTATCTCACTATATTTTTTCATTTCTGAAACCAATGCTCAGGATAGCCTTTACTTAGTAGGAACAATTACGGGTGAATCATACGAAAAGAGGATAACCAAGGTAAAGGGAGTTGGAGATATAAACGATGACGGCTATGCTGATTTTATGATTTCCAAGAGAACCGGGAAGAAAATAAAAGACGAAGGAATTGTAAAATTATACTTAGGATCTGTAGATGGAAATATTGATTCAGATAAAAAAATATCACTTTTTTAGTGGAGCTAAATACAATGAAAAGATCAAAACAACTAACCTCAGTCTTAAATCCATTTTTATCCATCTTTCTGAACTGTGTACAAAATATAAATACAAAACAACAATATCCTTTTACAATAAAAATTAAGTATAAAATATATTCCATTTTACTATGGTTATTACTTGCGTGTAATATGCACAGTCAAATATTTCATATTAATGGAAATATCTCTGCCAACTCAATTCCTGTAAGTTATGCTTCAATCACTTTTATGGACCGGGACGACACATCAAGAAAGTATTCTACAATTACTGATAGCTCAGGGAATTACTATCTGAACATAATCACTTCAATAAGTTCTGAAAAAAATCTACCCACAAGCTTTGAATTAGAGCAAAATTATCCTAATCCGTTTTCAAATGAAACTGCAATATCATATAAGTTAAACAAACAATCGGATGTGCAGGTAGCGATATATGATATTCTTGGGAGAGAGGTAAAAACATATTCTGCGAAACAACAAGGGGCGGGCATATATGGAATGACATGGGATGGAAAAAATAATTTGGGTATGAGGGTAAGTTCAGGTGTTTATTTATATATGGTAAAAACCGGGAATGAAACTCAAGTAAAAAAGATGATATTTAACCACAATACAAATATTTCAGCACCGTTACAGATACAAAATTCTATGTTAGAAAAGTCAACCGGCAATGAGATAGTAACTGTGGACGTAGGAACATATAAAGTAACCGTTAAGAGCGACACAAACACAACACCATTGATTGTGATTCAAGAATTCCCAAACCAGCAAATTGATAGCGACACAACTCTAAACTACGAAGTAGAGAAGGCACGTATATTAATAGGCCAGAGTATAGATGATGTGAAATTAGGCGATGATTCTCTAACTGTCATAATTAGCTTCGGCGAACCAGATGAAATATGGGTGGGAGATTTTGACGGATATTTTTATGAATATCTAAACCAGGACAAAACTTTAAAACTAAGGATATCATTTATGCCTTCTTCCGATCCAAAAGTAACTGTTATTACTATATGTAAAGGATATGATGGTAAAACAAAGGATGGTATTGGAGTTGGTATACATAGGGATAGTGTATTAAAATTATTGGGTACGCCCTTTTATACCTATTCTGGGGATTCAATAATTGACAATTATTTGCTTGATCCGTTACCTGGATATCTCAACTCCCAAATATATATCTATTATGATGTGAATAATATATTAGGTTGCATAACAATGATGACCCGTGATTAATAAATAGCTGGAACCTTCTACAAAAATGATATTGGTAAATTGAAAATATAAGTATTCTAAAAACATAAATTATTAAACTAACTAATGTGAGTCTCTAAACAATCGATGGAGGAATTACATGAAACAAATGTGTTTAGTTTTTATCATCTTAATACTTTTAACACCATCTATTCTTTTGGCATTACCCGGAGATGAACAAAGCAAGTTTCAACTTAATATGATCAGATACTCTAAAGTGATTGTTGGAGGACAAGTAACAGAAATATCCGAGACTAAGGATAGTTATTATAGTGTTTATGTAGTTGTCAACATTCTTGTTAAAGAAAAGGTTGCCGGTGAAGCAATAAAGTCAAACATTAAAATTATGTATCCAAGAAGTATGATATCAGATGTTTTCTGGTGCAAACCAAAATTTAAAGTTGGGGATAATTTCGTTGCGTTTTTAAGAAAAGAAGATGAAAATTATTCTCCGATAGGCGGGGCTTACGGTATTTTTAAGATTTATGAGGATAAAGTTGAAAAAAGCTCTATAACACGAAATCAATTTTACAAACAAATAAATGAGGTCAGAAATTTTAATTTGGATTCAATTGAACTTCCCGTTCAAAACGATATTGAAGGTGATGAAAGTAGTGGTGAATCAAAATTGGGAGGTGAATTTAGAATAATAAATTCAAACTTTTATGGTCCCTTGAGCGGAACAACCATAGAATTCCAATTAAACCCGACAGGGGCATTGGATAAAGATGGCAATCAATTATCCTTCGCTGCTGTGAAAAGTGCCATACAAAGAGCTATTGATACATGGAATAATGTAACGCATTCGTATACAACATTTACAATCTCCAATACTCAATATAACGGGGATAGAAATGGTTCAGATCATGTCTCGACAATAACTTTTGAATCACACTATGGTCTTGGTGGAACAGATACTCACAATGAATCAGAAATTATTCATGCTATTGATATTGCTTTCTGTAAGGGATATGGCAATACCCAAATTCCATTTCGTACATTGCGATGGAATACTGACGAAACATATCCTTCCAGTTACCCAACTTACCCATGTCCA
>MGZZ01000097.1:5686-24642 GCA_001802795.1 Ignavibacteria bacterium GWC2_36_12
CCACCCAAATTATTCATCATATACGATGAATCCAACAAATTATAGTTCATCAGATTGGTGGTACAAAACATGGCGCAGAAGTCGGGAACAAACGAAAACGGAAGCCCGGTAGCAAGTGGTATTTATTTGTACAGGATTAGTATAAAATCTCTCGAAGGTAATGAAACATTTGTAAAAACAGCCAAGCTGATTATGTTAAAGTAAGAAAATAGTAGTCGTATTGAGCCGGAACATTAGTTCCGGCTTTTTTATTTTATTTTTTTTCCCGAATAAATCCTTTATTCAATATAGATTGAATAAAAGGGTTTTCCTATTTTTCATATCGTGATTAAATCTAAAAAACAATCCGTCCTTTCAAAAGATTTTATAGAAAAGCTCGCAGAGTTTTCCGCCGGCTACCTAAGCCAACAGGAATTTGAACAATTAATAAAAGTATTTGAGACTGAAGCTTCCCGGAAATATTTTTCCCGCTCAAGCGAATCCAATCTTTTACGAATTATCACAAACCGGTACGACCGCATACTTTTACTGCAGGATTGTATTAAATATCCTCATTATGCCGAGCTGCTTTTAGGCATTTCTATCAACAGCAACTATTTAACAGATATTTTAGTAAGGAATCCTGAATTTTTTTACAGGGTAGCAAATCCTTCCGACTTAAAGAGCAGGCTTGATGAAGAGAATTTTGTAAAAGTAATAAGGAGTACTACTTCTGTTTTTAAAAGCTTCCATGCAAAAGTTAACTCGTTAAGATCACTGAAGAGAAGAGAAATATTAAGAATCGGACTCAGGGATATTTTAGGATTAAGTGAACTTAAAGAAACTGTTTTTGATTTATCTGTCCTGGCAAGAGGAATTGCATCAGAACTTTTTTCAATTTGTTACAAGGAAGTCCTTCTAAAATATGATATCAATAAAACAAACCATGAATATTGCATAATCGCTCTTGGTAAACTCGGTGGGAATGAACTTAATTATAGCTCCGATATTGATTTAATTATTCTTTTCGATGAAGAAGGCAAAGTTAAAAACAAACAATATTCTGAAATACTGAACGAGACTGTTCTACTCTTTATCGAAGCAGCAACCTCGATAACGGACGCCGGGTATATTTATAGAATTGACTTCCGACTAAGACCAGACGGCAGAAATTCTCCGTTATGTAAAACTTTTAACGAGTATATAAATTATTACGAGACCCGTGGTGAAGACTGGGAAAGACAAATGTTAATTAAGGCTTCCTTTCTTACCGGGAATAAAATGCTTTATGACAAGTTAATAAATTATATATCTCACTTTATCTATCCTTCAACTTTTACTGTCTCCCCGCAGGATCAAATTAAACAGCTTAAAAAAAATATTGAAAAACAATTAAGTGACGATGAAAATATAAAACTGATACCGGGAGGAATCAGAGACATAGAATTTTCTGTCCAGGCTCTTCAATTAATAAACGGGGGAAAAAATTTAACACTCAGAACCGGAAATACTCTCGATGCAATTACCAGACTTGAGAACGAGAAACTTCTTTCAGCTAATGAAGCTGAAACGCTCCGCAAAGCATATATTCTTTACAGGAGAGTGGAACATTACCTGCAGCTTATGAATGATCTCCAGACTCATTCAATTCCCGAAAAAGGCGAGACACTTGAAAAACTAAGCTCTTTCCTTGAGTTCAGGAACAGCAGCGAATTCAAAAAAGATATTAAAAATCAACGCTTACAGGTCGAAAAAATATTTAACTCAATAACGGGAAGCGGGAAGGACAAAACTTTTTCTGAAGGAAAAATTAACATAAACTTTAGCAATAAAACAAAAGCTTTGCAGAATTTAAGATTTCTACGCGAAGGTACCGGTCTGCTCGGTCAGAAAAGTTCAGATAAGAATTCAATTTTAGCTTTTCAAAAAATTGAACCTGATTTATTAGATTATTTAAAAAAATCATTCCTGCCCGACACAGTGTTACAGAATTTTGTAAGAATAATCAAAGAAGCCAATTTTCCCTCAATCTGGTACAATGCGTTTAACGATAAAAAATTTTTCAAAAGCTTTCTTACAATAATGGAGTTCTCACAAAAATCAGTTGATCTTTTTGCCGAAGATAAAGATTTGCGGGAATATTTATTATCTAAAAAAGTTTTTGAGAAGATAGATAAAAACTCGCTTAAGACTTTTTCTATGAAAGAAATCTTATTCATTCTCTCTGTTCAGTTTACACTTAATAAAATTGGTTTCGCTTTATTATCAAAAACTCTTAGCAATTACTTTAGCGCAAAGATCTCAGCTATTATGGAAAAATTTATAGGGGAGAATAAGATTTTATCAGAATATTTTATAGCTGGATTAGGAAGTTTCAGCACAGAGGAAATGACATTTGCTTCAGATATTGATTTGATATTTGTCGTTGATAAACTCGATTCAAAAGGAGTAATACAGAAGGAATTTCAAAACATACTTCTAAAATTTAAAAATGATTTTTCACCCTTCAGCGTCGATTGCAGGCTTCGTCCTGAAGGCAAAAGCAGTATGCTTGTCTGGGAATTATCCAGTTATGCAGATTATCTCAAAAGCCGCGCAAGAATATGGGAATTGCAGGCATTTACAAAACTAAGTTTTGTTTGTGGCAATAAAAAACTTTTTAACAGATTCATTGGTTTTGTTTCAGATCGTATTAAAATAGAAGACAAATCAAAAATAAAAACTGAGATGGTTGAGATGAGAAGAAAAACTTATCCGGCGACAAATCATTTAACCGGCAATAGTTTTAATATAAAAAAGAGCCGTGGAGGATTAACTGACATTGAATTTGTAATTCAATATTTAATACTTTGTAACCCTGATCTTTTTAAAAAATGTTGCGGCAACAATGCAATTAAGAACATTGCTATTCTCAGCAAAGAAAAAGCTGCATTAAAAGAGATAAAAAAACTAAAAGACAACTTCAGCTTTATGAAATTTGTTGAACTGTCAAATCAAAATATATTTAACAGCACGTTGCCCATAATTTCACAGGATGAAGTGAAATTACAAACTCTTGCACAAAGGATGAACTTTAAAAGCAAAGAAGATTTTTTAGCAAAAGTTCTGGCAACGGCAAAATCGAGCCAAAATTTTTTTGATAAATTTCTTCGGTAATAATTTATTTAACCCGTCGGTTGTACACAGGTAAGCAGGCTGGCTAATCTTCTGCGGCTTCGAGCAAATCTTCTTTCTTATCAGCACTAAGTTCACTCTCTGTCATAAAGGACTGGAGAGTAACGTCCATCTGCTGAATTAAATTACGTTTATAATATTTAGGTGCAAAGACAGATCCATCGAGCATATAGAGTCTTTTACTTTTTTCATCATAAAATGTATAATTAATAAAAGGTCCTCCCATTCCTTTGATATTAAGTTCCCATAGCCCTTGAGTAAAGATTGCGTACTTTCCGTTAAAATTCACTTCGCTTGTCGTGTAATAATCCTGTGCTATAACAACATAAGAACTATCATCCGAAGTGCGATAATGTTTCTGTGTTAACTTGTTCCGGATTGCTTTAATAGAATCGGGTTGCAGCAATGCAGGTGATGCATTATCAATCCAGTGAACAAAAATCCACCTTTCCATATCGCTGTTGGGTGATCTTCTGAACCAGGCAAAGTTGTCTTCCGGTTTATTCAAGGCAAGCTTAAAGTCCGCCTGAACATAGATTATCCATCCATAATCTTTTAAAAGCATCCCCTCGACATTTTCCTGCTCATACTTAGAACTGTAAAGGCTGGAATACAATCTACTATCGGATATTTTCTGAAACGCATATAAAAGATCATCTTTATGCTGAAGAATATTAAACTCCAATTGCTGTGTATCCTGCGAAGTAAGAACCATCACGAGCTGGTTTCTTGCCCATAAGTCATATTTTTTTATTTGAAAACCATTTTCTTCCCGCAATTTTGCCCTCGCAACAGAATCAATTACAGCTTTGATAAATTGGGAGACAGTTGAAGAAGAATTAAGTGGAGCAATAATTATAACGTTTTTCCTGTTTTTATATTTTTCGATTTCGTTAACAGAAATTCTCTTTAATGTAAATAATTTCTCGGGCTGGGGTGTGTAAATTAATTTTTCGAATGTTGTTTCAAGCGATGTTCTGAGTTCTTCAAATTCAATCGAATCCGCAACAACGTAGATTTCATCTTCAGCACCTCTTGCAGGTTTAATTGAAGGATCACACCCGGAGGAAGCAAAAAGCAGAATTAAAAGCCCAAATATTATAAAATAATTTTGGGGTTTCATTTTGGAATCCCTAATAAGGTTAAACCCAATTCAGGTAAAAACAAAAGATAAAGACACCACATTGTTAAGCCAATTGAAATGGGTATTGATAAGTTATCATCTGCGAATCCAAAAGAAATATTTTCAACTATACCTCCAACCAATGCTGCAAAAAATCCTATTAAATACTCTATTATGTCACCGGTAACTTTGGGTGTAAATAAAATTACTATTATTGCACTGATAAAAAAAGCTAATGTTCCTTCCAGGCTCTTGCTAAGAAGCTTGGTTTTACCGAATTTTCTTCCGATCAACGCTGCAACAGAATCGCTGATTATAAGAATGCTGAATGCGGTTACAAAAATAACCTTGGGAAGAATAATTACACATATCAATGCCGATATCAAAACATAAGTTGCCCCATTAAGATTTCTTTTATTCGAATCGAGTTCATGTTTTCTTAATAAAAACCCGAAAAAATTATAAAAAAGTTTACCAAAAGAGGCGGAAAGATACCGGCTTAAATCAATAAACAGAGCCACTCCCGTTAGAATACCAAGAATGAGAATTGCGTGGTCGCGGGGAATAAAATAATAAATAATCGGGATGGATAAAGAGAAGAGATGAATTAACTTTCGAACCAATTCATCTTTGTAGTTAATAGTCCCTTGATCAGTTTGAATCATCTTTGGGAGTTGTTTCTTTCGGCTTTCTCTGCTCTATAAGCTTTTTTACATGGTCAGGAACCTCTTCAGGATTTTCACCTTCAGCACTTCCGTTTTTCTTAATCGGAGGCAGTTCTTCCCCTTTAATGATTTTTTCAATTTCCGATGAGTCGAGAATTTCTCTTTCAAGAAGTTCAATAGAAAGTTTATGAAGAATATCTATATTTTGATTAAGAATATTCTCAGCTCTTGCCATAGCAGAAATAATAATATTTCTAATTTCTTCATCAATTTCGATAGCTGTTTTTTCGCTATAGTCTCTATGCTTCTGTATTTCCCTGCCGAGAAATATTTCTTCCTCTTTTGCTCCGTAGCTTAGTGGACCAAGCTTTTCACTCATTCCCCATTCACAAACCATTTTGCGTGCTATACTCGTAGCTTTCTCTATATCATTACCGGCACCGGTAGTAAAATGGTTAAAGACTATTTTTTCAGCAGCACGTCCACCCAAAGCATAAGTAATTATAGCTTCCAGGTAATCTTTTGAATAAGTATGCTTTTCATCAATCGGGAGATAACTTGTAACCCCCAGCGCTCTTCCCCTGGGAATTATCGTTACTTTATGCACAGGATCTGCTTCGGGCAACATCCTGGCAACTAGCACATGCCCTATTTCATGATAAGCAGTAATCTTTTTTTCTTTTTCGGAAATAATCAGACTTTTTCTTTCCATTCCCATCATCACTTTATCTTTGGCTTCTTCAAAGTCAATCATTTCAACTTTTGCTTTATCTTTTCTTGCCGCTAATAATGCAGCTTCATTTACAAGATTTGCAAGATCTGCACCTGCTAAACCGGGAGTACCTTTTGCAAGAACATCAAGTTTAACAGTGGTAGCCAAAGGAATATTTCTGGTATGAACTTTAAGAATACCTTCGCGCCCTTTTACATCCGGTCTGTCAACAACTATCTGACGATCAAACCTGCCGGGTCGTAATAAAGCAGGATCGAGTACATCAGGGCGATTAGTTGCAGCTATAATAATAACACCTGTATTCTGCTCAAAGCCGTCCATCTCGACCAACAATTGATTTAGAGTCTGCTCACGTTCGTCATGTCCGCCGCCCAAACCTGCGCCTCTGTGACGACCCACTGCATCAATTTCATCTATAAAAATTATACATGGTGCATTTTTCTTTCCCTGCTCAAAAAGATCTCTAACCCTGCTTGCACCGACACCAACAAACATCTCAACAAAGTCGGCGCCGCTTATTGAAAAGAACGGAACACCCGCTTCACCGGCTACAGCCCTGGCAAGTAATGTTTTACCTGTTCCCGGAGGTCCTAAAAGAAGAACACCTTTGGGAATTTTACCACCAAGCTTTTGAAACTTAGTCGGCTCTTTAAGAAACTCTATTACTTCAAACAGTTCAACTTTAGCTTCGTCTGCACCGGCAACATCTTTAAAAGTAATTTTCTGACCGGACTGAGTTATTAATTTCGCTTTACTCTTTCCAAATGAGAAAATACCGCGCGTGCCCCCCCCGGTTCCCTGCATCCTGCGCATTATGAAAATCCAGACAGCTATTATTATTATCCATGGAACAAAACCGACAAGGATGTTAAGCCATTCATTTGATTCTTTATCGAATGAATAATCAATTCCCTTCTGCCTCCAAACTGCTTCCTGATCCTTGATTACAGGTTCAGGAAGATAAACTGAAACCTGTGTTACCCTTGTTTCTTTATTATTAATAACGACAGTTTCCTCATTTTCCAGTTCTGCTTTAAGATAGTAATCATTAACATCCGATTTTGTTATTGTTGCTTTCTTAATCTTATCGGTGTTTAACAACTTTTCGTACTGGCTGTAAGGTATTTCCACATAGTTTGCAGATCCTGTTCTGAAAACCTGCATAACAATTACAGCCGCAACTATAACAGCACCCCAACCGAATACCAGCCTTATTATTTTCGACCAATCAAAATTGTCGTCCGGTTTATTTGATCCACTCCCTTTCGGGGTCTTGTTGCTATTTTTATCATTATTGTTGGACATAGTCAAATAATTTATTTTCTATTTCTAATTTTATCAAGTTACTCTTCCAAAACATAGATAGAACGCAGATTCCTGTACTTTTGCGAGTAATCCATACCATAACCAATCACAAACCTACTTGGAATCTCGAAACCAATATAATCAATTTTAACATTATATTTAAGGCTTTCGCGCTTCAAAAGAAGGGAAACTACCTTCATACTGGAGGGTGAATATTTTGAGAATAATTCTTCAATATACCTGATCGATAAACCTGTATCAACTATATCTTCCACAATGATAATATCTCTGTCATTTACATCGCAATTAAGCTCTTTAATCAACTTCACCTCACCGGAAGATATTTTCTCATCACCGTAGCTCGATAACTTAAAAAAGTCTATTTCACAATCAACGTAAATATTCTTTATCAAATCAGCAAGGAAAAGAAAAGCACCGTTAAGAACACCAATAAAGACCGGTGTTTTACCTGCATAGTCTTTTGAAAGTTGTTCTCCCATTTCCCTTATACGGGTATTCAGTTCCTTCTCTGTAATCAGGGGAACAAAAACATCACTACCAATAATAATTTTATCCTCTTTATTCATATGATGCATAACTCGTATATTTTTTTTGTTTGTGGAGTGATTCTGAACCTGTTATCCAGCCTTAACCCAATAATCCAAACAATGCGATTATTGTTAATTAATATCATTTGATCTTTTCTGTTATATGATGATAGTCTCTGTTCGCTCAGGAAGTCAGATACTTTTTTAGATCCTTTCATTCCCAGAGGTATAAATCTGTCGCCGGGCTGCCATCTTCTTAAAATAAATTTTGTGTGTATGTTGTCTCCGTTAATAAATTCAATGTTTTTGTCTAAATTAAATTTTTTCTTTTTATTTGTTACTTCTTTAATAGAGAAATACTTATCGTTTACTTTCACCGAATCCCCACTGCTAATAATAACGGGTTTTTGTTTATAAGCTTTCCCCTGGCTCATAGCAACTAACTCATTTCTTTCTCTTACGACTTTTAATTTTCCCTGCAGACTAATACTTTTTCCCGGCTGTTTTTCTATTAAAGAAAAAATTCTTTTTACCTCTTGAAATGAAAGTTTGATCTTGTATTCTTTTTCAAATACAAGACGAATAGCTTCTCCCCTTAATTCGGAATCTATTTTATCGAGTCCGGCTAAAAGTATACTCACGATATCATCTTTTTTCAAAACCAGGTTTTTAACTTCATCGTTCAATCTTTTTTTAACAAAATTATTTATTTCCCTGAATACTCCTGACGATTTCAGTAATGTATTTTCTAAAGAGGGGTTAAGTCTTTTTTTAATTAAGGGAATAACCTTGTTGCGCAAGAAGTTTCTTTCATATTCACTTTGAAGATTAGTCAAGTCTGTTCTGTAATCTATCTTATAGAATTCAAGATATTGAATTATTTCTTCTTTTGTTAAAACGAGCAACGGTCTTATAATTTTTCCTCTAGAAAAGGGAATTCCCGAAATGCCGTTAAGACCTGTGCCTTTAATTAAATTCAGCAAAACAGTTTCTGCATTATCATCTGCAATATGAGCTGTTGCTATTTTTGAAAACCCTTCTTTAGCGGAAAACTTTTCAAATTCTTCATAGCGTATTAACCTGCCGGCTTCTTCAGTTGATATCTTAAGTTTTTGTGCCAGAGCCTTTACATCTCTTTTTACAGAATAAAAACGGATGCCTGACTTTTTAGTGAATTTTTTACAAAAGTGTTCATCGGCTAATGCTGCTTTACCACGTAAACCATGATTAATATGCAAAGCCGAAAGAGATATCTTAAATTTTTTACTGTACTTGTTTAAAAAATGAAGAAGAAAAACCGAATCGGGTCCGCCGCTAAGCGCAACGAGGATCCTATCATCTTTTTCAAGAAGATTTTTCTCATCAATAAACCTGAGTACTTTCTGCTCTGTTTTTTTCATTCAGTTGGAAGATTATCTTGTTTGCCTTCCATAATTTTTTCAACATACTTACCTAATACATCGAATTCCAGGTTTACCTTATCGCCGACTTTCTTTTCTGAAAAAATTGTTTCCTGCCATGTAAAAGGAATAATTCCCACTCCAAACCAGTTCTCTTCAAGTTCTGCTACCGTCATACTTACTCCATCAATAGAAATTGAGCCGACATAAATGAGGTAATTCTTAAACTTTTCAGGAAAAGCTATCTTCATAAAATGACTGTTCGACAATTCCTTTATTTCCTTCACAACTCCTGTTGTATCAACATGTCCAAGTACAAAATGACCGCCGAGACGTGCATCTGCTTTTAACGGTCGCTCGAGATTAACTCTGCTTCCAACTTCAAGCAAGCCTAAGTTTGTTTTTTTAAGTGTCTCTTCAATCGTATCTACTGAAAAAGCATTTTCTTCTTTTTTAACAACTGTAAGACAACAACCGTTAACGCTGATACTGCTGCCTATCTCAAGATCGTCAAAAACCTTTGATGCTGAGATTGTAAATTGAAAACCCTCCCCGGTTTTTACTTTCTTCTTTAATTTTCCTGTTTCTTCAACTAATCCTGTGAACATATTCCCCTTACTTTCTGATTTATGAATGTTTGTTTCACAAAGTTATTTAAGTAATTCTAAAAGAATGTCATCGCCTATTTTTTCAACATTCCCGATTTTTGCCTTAACCGATTTTTGCAAATTTTTAATGCCAAGATTTCCTATCAACGGAACCCCGCAGCCAAGTATTCTGGGGCTAATAAACATAAGCATATCATCGAAAAGATTTTCTTTTACAAATGAAGTAAAAACTTCGCTTCCTCCTTCGACTAAAACTGATGCAATGCCGATTTTGTATAACTCTCGCAAAGCACTTTTTAAATCTACCTTTTCACCGGATTCTTCTTTAGCAAAAAGAACTAAAGCTCCGAGTGAATTCAATTTATTAATTTTTCTTTTCTTCCCGGCATTTTTTTTAGATGTAATTACAATCAGGTTCCTATCGTTGTTCTTTGTAAAAATTCTATGGCTCAGTTTTATATCTAAGTTTGCATCGAGAATTACTCTTTTGGGATTCCGCCCTTCAACCAATCTTACCGTAAGTTTTGGATCATCTTTTTCAACTGTTCCTTTTCCAACCAGAACTGCATCATATTTTGCTCTGAGGCTGTGAACATATTTCCTCGATTGTAAAGAAGAAATCCATGAGGATTCGCCTGATTTATCGGCAATTTTTCCATCAATAGTTTGCGCAGCTTTCAAAGATACGTACGGCAGTTTTTTAGTTACATATTTGAAAAAGAACTTATTTAGTTCGATACATTCATTTTCGAGGACACCAACCTTAACATCAATTCCTGCCGATTTAAGCTTCTTAACACCTTTGCCGCTTATCAGCGGATTCATATCGAGTGTACCGATTACAACTCTTTTAATCTTTTCTGAAATAATCCGGTCAACGCAAGGAGGGGTTTTACCGTAATGGCTGCAAGGTTCAAGATTTGTAAAAAGTGTTGCCCCTTCAATATTTTCTTTTACTTTTTCAATGGCATTTATCTCGGCATGCTTACTACCAAACTTTTCATGAAAACCGGCTCCCAGGATCCTTTCATTTTTAACAATAACAACGCCTACCATTGGATTAGGGCTCACCTTTCCGGCTCCTTTTTTTGCTATTTCAATAGCTAATCTTATATAGGATTCATCTGTCAATTTACAATTCCGATGTTACTTTATTTCCAATATTTCAAAGTCCATAAGCCCGGCAGGGGCTTTCACTTTTACTTTGCTACCTACTTTATTCCCCATTAAGCTTTGTCCTACAGGCGAAGTAACAGAAATCTTACCTGACTGGAAATCCGCTTCTTCGGGAGATACAAGCGTATATTCAAACACTTTGTTTGTCTTAAGATTTTTAACTTTTACTGTAGAGAGAATATGAACTTCATCACCCGGAAACTGGGATGAGTCTATTACCCTTACACGCGAGAGAATATTTTCCAGTTTGCTTATTCTAAGCTCAAACAGCCCCTGTTCTTCCTTAGCAGCATCGTACTCGGCATTTTCAGAAAGATCGCCATGAGCCCTTGCCTCTGCAATTTTATTAGCAATTTCTTTTCTGCCGTTTGTTTTAAGAACCTGCAGTTCTTTTTCCAGTTCGATAAGTCTCTCCCTGGTTAAATAAACAAAACCCTGGTCAGACATAGGTCACTCTGTTTGTTAATAAAAGTTTAAAAAAAATTACCACCGTCCCGACAAAGAACAGTGGTGGCTGAAAAGTTAAAGATTTTAGTTTTCCTTGTCAAGAAAACTTTTTGGGTTGTTCAAAAGCTTTTGAATAAAAGGGTTTTAGAAGAAAAATTTTTATGAGCTTTTGACAGCAGGATAAAACAATTTAGCCTGTTTCCTCTATCCTGCATATCGCCCTGAAGCTACAGAACCTGCATACTTTGTTTTCCCTATCTTTTAATTGTGTTAAATGAAATTTTCCAGTGCTTATTGACTGAACGTATTCCGCAATTGAATCAAGGCAACTTTCTATCAAAATTTCAGCTGATGACTTATCCGACGATAAGCTTTTAACAGGAAGCCTGCCAAAGTATTTTTCTCTGTATCGCAACGAATAAATATCAGCTCCCTCCGGCTCAAAATCTTTTTTAAGCTGTGCTTTTATTAATTCTTTCGCAGCAAACATATATAAAGGGAGCTGAAGAGAAATTCCTGTTCTAAGATCCTCATCAGTCGGTTTTCTGCCGCCAAGTTTATAATCAATAACCTTAAACGCCCTTTCCTCATTATTAATATCAATTCTGTCAATTTTTCCTCTTACGGCAATATCTTTTACTTTTATATTCCTCACTGATTCAGGAATCTCATAGTTATCGGGAAAACCAAAACCGACTTCCAAAAATGCGGGAACAAATCCATCTTTCCGTTCTCTTTCAGCTTTAAGAAATTCATAAAGGATGGAGCTTCTCCTGTTGTTGTTTATGCCGAGTATTTTTTCTCTATCATAAAAACTGAGCGGCGATTTAAAGTTAGCATCTTCAACTTTCTTTTCTGCAATAGAAAACAATAAATCCCCTGCATATTTAAGTTCATCCTGTGAGCAATTAAACAGAATAATATTTTTATTTTTTAACCGGGCATAAAAATCATACAGTATGTTATGCAGTATGCTGCCCATTTCAAGAGCCTCGACTTCTTCAACAGGCTCAGCTATTTGTTCGAGGTTCAATATTCTTTCGGCAAAATATTTATACGGACACTTTGCATAAGTTTCTAATTGTGATGTTGAATACCTATTATTTTTCAAACTGTCCAGCCAATCTTTATCATTTTCCCGCAGGGATTCATAAATATCTCCAGTGTAAGCAGAGGCTGCAAATGGATCTTTTGTTCTCAAATTACCTATAGATATTGACTGCCGTATGTTTTCAAGATTTATTGGAATCTGTTTTTCGTCATATTTCTCCTTAAAAGAATCAACGCCGATAAAACCCACCGCTCTCAGAAGCTCATCTTCCGAGTATATTTTATTAAGATAATTTGTCTCGTCTTTTCCCGTTACTTCGAAGAGGTTTTTAAACTCACTCAAAAAAAACGATTGTACAAGTTCCCTGGTTTCTTCACTTAAAGGATGTGTAAGATATAGTTTCTTCTTCCATGAACATAAAGACTGATAGAAATGATATCTTTCTTCAACCTGGTAATTTTGTTCATGTTTAAAAAAAGAACCTGATAAAAAAACCTCGGGAGTGTAACGGGTTGGCAAATCTCCGTCACACAAACCGCATATAAAAAGATAATCGAATTCAAGTCCGCGTATTTCATTTAACGTAGTTACCTGGACACCGTAGCCCGGCTTTTCTTTAATATTATACCTTGCTGATGCAACTGCTGTCCGTATCTGGTTAAGAAAAAACTTTAAGGAAAACTTTGTTTGGCTCGTATATTCTTCCTCAAGCAGGTCTAAAATCTCATTAACTGTCTTTATAAAAGTATCTATTGCCTTAATATTTTTCTCTACCAATTCACTATTATCATTCAATACGTTTACGCCAACACCGAGCTTAAAGATTAAATCCATAAACCTGTCGCGGAATTCTTTTACCGTTAATTTTTCCTGGAAATACTTTAAGTAAGAATGAAGCTCTTTAAGTGAAACCAAGGCTTTGTTATATGTTTCTTTTATATATGAAAATCTTTCATTGAAATCTGTTTCATCTCCTGTTTTGCGAGTGAGAGCATCCTGAAGTGTTGTTATCCATCTTTCATACCCGGAAAGAACTTTTAAATCTGCCGATGCTTTTAAAAGACTTGAAAGATCAACTTTGCCTGAATCAAGATAACTGTTACTCAATGCGCGGAAGATACTTTTATAATAATAATCGTTCTCCTGTATTTCTAAGAAATTAATCAAAGCTACAACCGGAGAAGAATTACTTAACGAAAACCTGTCGGTAAGATTGTATGGCAATCCATATAGATGAAAAAGATCTCTTATAATTGGAGAATATTTTTGTATCAGGTTAAAGACGATGCAGATTTTATGCGGTTCAACATTTTCCTCAGTAATAAGATTTTTTATTTCCTTGGCAACTAAAGCAACTTCAGTTTCCCTGTTTCTTGCAGTGATGGAAATTAATTTTTCTGCAAAAGAAGTTTGTTTCTCTTTTCTTTTTAGAAATAAATCTTTTCTTACAGCTGAAATGAATTCGTTAAAACCTGCCTGGGATAATTCCTGAACTTCCCTGAAGCCTTTTTGGGAAAGTCTCGAATAACACTTGTCGAGATGTGAAAAAATCAGGGGGTTATAATCATAATAATCAAAAGTTAAAAACAACTTGCTGTTGCTTACAAATGAAGTTAAATCAATAATATCGATTTCAGGTGAAGTAAATTCATCAAAACCGTTTATAATAACCAAATCTACCGAAGGATATAATTCCCGGAAGCTATCATTAAATTCTATTGGTGTCAGCTTAACAAGTTCAGCGTAAACATCCCCGATTTCTTTTAAGTTTAGTTGATTTAATTTTTTTTGATACAGGTTATAAATCCCGGCAATGTCTTCAGCCTTTCTTCTTTCAGGAGAGTCCAGTTTTTTGCTTTCTGCTTTTAAGATTTCAGGTGTAATTCCCTGTCTTTTATATTCCAAAATTACATTCCTGATTCTTTCAAGAGTTCCTGCCGGTATTTCGTTTGAATAACCGGAAAAATATTTCGGTTTGCTTTCCTGGAAACTTTGCCTTAGCAAAACGGCAGCAGCAGAATCACTTAAGACTTTCAGCTCTTCTTTTCGATCCCGGGAAAAAAGTTTTGTAGAAAAAGTACCGAATGTTTCAATATTAATTGTGGAAACAGCTTTTGAAGGAACTAAAGAAATTATTTCTTTTTTAAGATACCTGCTCTTCCTGTTAGTTGGAACAATAATTAGCAACCGTTCCAGTTGATTTGATTTTATTATCCTGTCTATTTCAAAATCAATATCAACAGATTTTTCTGTGCTTTTTGCTAAAATCATTTTTTTATTATTAAATCTTTATAAGATTTTCTTATTTGCTTTTCCGTATCAAGATTCAGAAGATCAATCACTTCATTAAATTCTTTTACTGCAGATTTGTTATCTCTAACAACTACCGATTCGAGTTCGATAAAATTCCCGAGCTTTTTAACTTTGTCCAGGTGTATTCTCGTATTTTTATATAGATATAAGATCCTTTTCTTTTCAACTACTGCTTTTATGTTAAAAACTCTGCCTAAAAACTTTTCGGCTGTATCATCATTAAGCGACAAAACATTATAATTGGAAACTCTGTTTTTTGAAGTTTCATTTCTTGAATATTCAATTATAGAATTCTTACCATTCTCTATTCTGAGTTTAAGTAAACCTTTTTTAATTTCATAATAAACGTCTTTTTGATTAAGGACTTCTTTGGGTTTTAACTCAAGTGTTTTCAGAACTTTTTCATACTTACGAAAAGAAGGAATTTTTACTTTTAACTCAATATTGGATGGCATAGGAATATTGTTTTAATTTTTATTTGCTACTTATAAAGTTCTTGAATTTTTCTTAATGTTGAGTATATTAAAATGGAAAAAAAATAATTTTATGAAAAAGCTCCTCTTGACAGCAATATTACTAATTCCTTCTTTAATAGTAAATGCTCAAGGTATCGGTGAACTGGCACCGGAAAAGGAAATCGAGATTTTCCCTGATAATGCTTTAGGACTCGATATTATGTTCAGTGACGGGGGTATTGGTTTAGGAGGATTTTACAGACGCCAGTTTTCAAACACTTTTACCGGTTTTGTCGATATATCTATTTCCGAAACTAAAGATGAAAGAGAATTTGAGTATATAGATTATTTTGGGCAAACCTATACAATAGGAAAAAAGAACAGGGTTTTCCTGGTTCCAATTAATTTTGGTCTCCAATACAGGTTGTTTGAAAAAGTGATTTACGATAATTTACGCCCATATATAAATGCCGGGGTGGGACCCTCAATGGTTCTAACCACTCCGTATGAAAGAGAATTTTTTAATGCATTTGGCTATGCCGAGACAAAATTTACAGTCGGTGGTTATGTAGGATTCGGGGCAAATTTTGGTCTGGATAAATCGAGCCTTGTGGGAATAAACCTGAGATACTATGTAGTACATTTTTTTGATGAGGGTGTTGAAAGCCTCGCAGGAAGATTTAAGAAAGACATCGGTGGAGTTTACCTAACAATTAATCTTGGTATAATGTATTGATCCCGGAAATTCCCGCATTCAGCGGGTATAAAAACGACACATTTAATTTCTTAGAAGACCTTTCGAAAAATAATTCATTAGTGTGGTTTGCTGAAAACAGAGAACGGTACAATAATTTTATCGTTCTTCCCTCAAAATCACTTATTCTTGCCCTGGCTCCTTTCTTTAATCAACTTGAACCAAAGATAAACACCGAACCCAAATTTGATAAAACTTTGATGAGAATAAATAAGGACTCAAGGTTTTCGGATGGGGTGCCTTACCGGACATATTTTCTTGTTCATTTCAGAAGGTTTAAAGACGACAGCGAGTTTTATATTTATATTAATAAAGATGGAATAGAATACGGTCTTTACGTTAACAACGCACTTGGCGACGAACTTTTTTTTAACAAAAATTTACCGGGACACAAAGATGAGCTTGTCGAAACTTTCAGAAGATTTGATTTAAACAACAGGCTCAATTTCTACGAAATGAATAAGTCACAACCCCAGCTTATCAAAAAAAAATTCAATATTGAAGAAGACTTCAATAAAATGGCAAGAACAAAATCAATTCTTCTACAAAAAGAAATGGATAGAAAATCCGAAATTATTTATTCTTCAGAAATCCTGCTGGAAATAATAAGAACTTTTTCCCAGCTTTATCCTGTCTATTGTTTCTGCATTTCGCAAAATCCCATTCCGCAAATAGAAACGTTTGAAAATCAAATCGGGATAATTAAATAAATCAGGCTACTTCCACTTTATAGTACATCCTATCGAAAAAGTCTCCGGAACAGAAATTTCCTTGCTATCAAGAAGCTCATCAATTGCATTTCTTAAATACCTGTTTACGACTTTTTCCGGTTCGCGCCAGTTATCATCGATCTTTCCATGATACGCCAGTTTACGTTCATTATCAAACAAAAAAGTCTCCGGCGTATGAGTTGCTCCATACACCCCGGCTATTTTTTGTTCCTCATCTCTTAGATAAGGAAAATCAAATTGTTTGCTCTTTGCACGCTCGATCATATGATCGAAAGAATCCTCGGGATAATTGGTAATATCGTTGGAATTAATTGCAACAATCGATACTCCTTTATTCTTATAATAATATTGCAGTGCAATAATTCTATCTTCGTACGCCTGAACGTAAGGACAGTGATTACAACTGAAAATAACTACTAATGCTTTACTATCCTTAAAAGAGTTTAAAGAATAAGTGCTTCCATCTGTAGCCGGAAGGTTAAAACCGGGGGCATGAGAGCCAATTTTTAATTTTGATGTTGCCATTATATCTTCTCCTTTGCATTCATAAACTTTAGTAAATAAATTTAGTTATAAGTAAATTTTAATGTGATATGTTTAACTTTATTTCAATATTTATTTTGATTTTTCCTATGATACTCCCGGCACAAGATATAGAATTTTTAGAAAAGGTCAATTATGGGTATGAAAACTACCGTGAAAAAACAATTAATCACAGGCGGTTTAAACACTCCGACATTAAACCTCTTATTAAGAATTTGGAAAAGAAAAACTTTACCGTTAATAAGATTGGAGAATCTGCACAACACCGGGATATTTACCTGGTAAAGTGGGGTAACGGACCAGTCAAATTGTTTCTATGGTCGCAAATGCATGGCGATGAGCCTACAGCAACTATGGCTCTTCTCGATATATTTAATTTTCTCAGCGGTAACGATTCGTTCAACGATTTCCGAGATTTGATAAAAAATAAATTAACCCTTTACTTTATGCCTATGGTTAACGCGGATGGGGCAGAGCTTTACCAGAGAAGAAATATTTTCGAAATAGATATAAACAGAGATGCCGTAAGGCAGCAAACCCCTGAAGGCAAATTATTAAAGGATGTATTCGATAGTCTTAAAGCAGACTTTGGTTTTAATTTGCATGACCAGAGTACGCGCTACTCGGTTGGTAATAGCTCCAAACCAGCAACTTTATCTTTTTTAGCTCCCACAATTGATTACGAGAAAAGCATCTCGCCTAAAAGAGAAGACGCTATGAAACTTATTTCAAGAATATTTAAGAATATTTCTCGTTTTATCCCGCGGCATATTGCCAGGTACTCCGACGAATTTGAGCCAAGAGCTTTTGGAGACAACTTTCAGAAGTCGGGCACAAGAACAATACTGGTAGAATCGGGAGGTTATAAAAACGATCCGGAAAAACAATTCATAAGAAAAATCAATTTTCTTACTTTGTTATCTGCTTTCAAAAGCATTGCAGAAGAGTCATACAAAATTGAAGACACAAAAGTTTATGATGAAATTCCTTTTAACGAAAAATTTATAATGGATTTGTTACTTAGAAATCTTACCGTAAAAGAAGCTGGTAATGAATATCTAATTGATATAGGTATAAACAAGGAAGAAGTAAACTGGAATGAGGCTAAAGAATTTTATTTTACATCTTCTATTGAAGATCTCGGCGATCTCTCAGTTTATTATGGCTACGAGGAATATGATTTAAAAGGAATGGAAGTCAGTAAAGGTAAAACTTATCCTGATGTTTTTAACTCGATATCCGATATAGAGAGTATAAACTTCCTAAAGCTTTATGAAGAAGGCTATACAAATGTTATTCTAAAAGATGAAAAAATTAAGCCTGGTCCAACCAAAATACCTTTGAACATTTACATTCAAAACGCACCCGATGAGTATGAAAATATTATGCTTACTCAAACTGCTAATCTTATTATCAGGGAAGAAAGAAAAGTAAAGTATGTTATTATCAATGGATTTATAATAAATCCTGAAGAAATCAATTTCAAAAACTGTAACGGGCTCATTTTGAAACAATAATTTGATTTAAAAATATTTAATGAACAATGATCATTCCTCCCTTCTTAGCAATATTTAATAAAAAAACCGGATCAAACTCAGAATTCAAAAAAAATACTCTCCAACACTTAGATATTCTTTACAACTTTGCTTTACGAATGACCGGGAACGAAAATGAGGCGGGTAAGCTTATCTTTGAAACATTTCGAAGAGCTATCCGTTTTTTCAATATGCTTGATGAAGAAACTGATTATAAAACATGGTTGTTTCGTGTTATAAAAAATGCTTATGAAGATCTTTATGGAAAACTCCCGGATAAGAAAGGATTAGAAAATGACGAGAATCTCTACGAAGAAATAAAAGAGCCGGATATCGACCATTTACATTTAGATAAGACTGCTTACAAAGATATTCCCAAAACTGAAATTGTTAAAGCTATTGCATCTCTCCCGGAA
>MGZZ01000098.1:0-917 GCA_001802795.1 Ignavibacteria bacterium GWC2_36_12
AATATTATTAGTCAAATATCAAAAGAATAATTATATGAGTTGGGTATTAGTATATTGAATTGAAAAATTTTATCGCAAAAAAAACCAAACTCAAATAACAAAGTGTGGTTGTATGCGACATCCACCGATGGGATTGAACGGTGAACTATTACATTGGCAGAGGCATTGCTTCGTGAACCTCAATTTCGCAATCGCCTCTCCACATAAGGTGAGGATGTCCGGCTAACAGAGATTTAGCCTCTTCAATACTATCGGCTTCAAGGATGGAATACCCGCACACATTTCTCTGGCTGGCTTCACTTTTACCGTTAGGCAAAACTTTTTGTCCGCCGGCTAAAGGAGAACCAAGGTCAACTAATTGACTTCCGCATTTTTGTGCCCATTGCATCCAGGGTTCCATTCCTTTTTTCATTTCTTCGGGTGAGGCATTCCCCATTTGCTGAATTGCTTCTATGGGGGCATGGTAAATAACAATAAATTTTTTCATTCGCGGCTCCTTTACCTTTTGTGAAGATGATTTTTAATTTAGCTCTATAATCAATTCCCCGCAAGAGATTTAAAAAGTTCTGTTAAGATATCATCCAGTAAGTTGCAACGAGTGTGCAGCAGGGCTTCAGTTGATATTCGCCGCCGTCTAATTAAAACTCTTCTGTTCTATTATATCCGGCATCCAGAAGCCGGTATCTTGAAATAGTCCGGCATTTAAGCTATGTTCAACCCATACCTCCTTAGACAATTAAGGATTTAGGTAAAAATTGGAGGGGTTATGAAAAGGTTTTTAGCACTTCTTATTCTTGTTCTCATTTCTTCGAATTATATATATGGACAAGCATGGCCGAAACTTGCCTGGTATAAAACTTATAATGGTCCGGGTGATGGTATTGATGTTGTTCAGGATGTAAAATTACACAACCAAA
>MGZZ01000098.1:927-19056 GCA_001802795.1 Ignavibacteria bacterium GWC2_36_12
TGCTGGAAGAAGCACCGGCATTGATACAAACCCGGATTTTCTGGTTTTAAAATATTCGGACAAGGGGGATTCTTTATTAGGAATAAGGTACGCCCCTGATCCTCTTTCCTGGGATGAGGCTTCTTCCATTGCAATAGATTCTTACGAAAATATTTACGTTGTCGGAGGCTCCACATTTGATCAAGGTTCTTTTTATGCATTGTTTCATAAATATTCGCCTGAAGGCAATTTGATCTTCACAAAAAATTTTAACAGCAATATTGATATTCACTCCTTTGGCGATTTCGTTATACTAGATTCAAATGAAGATCCTATAATAGGATATAGGCAATGGAATGATCGTGAATCCGCCAAGGTTACCAAGTATTCATCTTTGGGGGATTCCATCTGGACAGTTACAATT
Source organism: Ignavibacteria bacterium GWC2_36_12 (assembly GCA_001802795.1). GTDB lineage: Bacteria > Bacteroidota > Ignavibacteria > Ignavibacteriales > Ignavibacteriaceae > RBG-16-34-14. The sequence continues at coordinate 1,331 of MGZZ01000098.1, forward strand.
GCCGATGACACAAGCGAGTACACCGTGAATTATCTCTTAACTGATCAGGCTAATAATATTTATGTCTGCCTTACCCAGTTTTACTGGGGCGGCAGTGATGTTCCCACAAGTAAAGCTGTTCTTGTTAAAATCAACGAAGCTGGTGAAATCTTATGGAAAACCAGTGTAAATGGTGAATTACCAGGAAAAATAATCCTGGATAATGAGCAGAATGTTATAATGATTACCAAAGGTGATGGAAGTACAATTAAATTCAATAATGAGGGAGAAAAATTATGGACTAATGATTCTACAAATAGCATTTACCCCATTCAAACAATAACTGATGTAGTAGTTGATTCGAAGAATAATATAATTGTAACCGGCTATGAATTTGGTATTAGCTCCCTGGATTACAGAACAAAAAAAATATCACCTGCCGGAGCGGAAATTTGGGCAGAATGGTTTGAAAGTCTCGAAGGGTTTAATGATTATGCAATGGGAATTGCCATTGATGATCAAGATAATCTGTATATAACAGGCACTTCAAATAATCAGGATTCAATTGGATTGTGTTATACGGTTACATATCCAGGCGACGGTGCGCCGGGATGGGTTTTTGAATTTGATCTCTCGGACAGCACTTTTGAAGTTCCATTCAGGTTTTTTATAGGAGATAGCAATTTTGTTTATGTTGCCGGCTTTACCGGAGTAGGCTCTGATCACGACATTTTAGCTTTTAAAATCGATTATGGTTATGGTCTTGATGTAAAACAGCTTGACAACAACATTCCCAATAATTTTTCGTTAAGCCAGAATTATCCCAATCCTTTTAACCCTGTAACTAAGATTGAATTTTCGATTCCCAGAGGAGATAACGTTAAGATTGAAATTTATGATGCTCTTGGAAGACTGGTAAGTGAACTTGTTAACCGGTATCTGCCGGCAGGCAATTATAGTATAGATTTTAATGCATCGGAATTTTCAAGCGGGGTTTATTATTACAGGTTAACTGCCGGTAGTTTTGTACAAATGAAGAAGGCAGTGTTGTTGAAATAACGAGGTTACTTTATCCGGTATCAGGCATCTGGTATCTGGCATCCGGAACCTTGAAATAGTTTAAGGTTTAGCTTAAGTTTGCTTTTGAAAATGGTGTAACACCCCTTATTACTACTATAAAAACCGGAGGGGAGGACTTGTCCGCCGAAGCTCTTTAGAGCCAAGGCGGATGCTGATGTTGGTGGGTAAGCATTGCCGGAGATGATATAAAAAATATTAATAATTAAATACGCAGCGTAATTATTAAGGATTACATAATTTAAACAGCATATTTAATAATTGGTGGAAATGAGAACTTAAAATTAGGAGTTATGTATGAAATTATTAGCCGCACAAATTAAAAATTATCGTTCTATAGTTGATAGCGGTAAAGTTGAAATTGATGATAGTGTAACTGTAATAATAGGTAAGAATGAACAAGGAAAGACTAATTTTCTCAAAGGACTTCAATCCTTTAATAAAAATAATAGTTATGGACCAAATGATTTGCCAAATCATTTAAGAGCGCATCTTGAAGAAGAAGATAGTTCAATTGTTCAGATGATTTCCCTTTGGCTTTCACCTTGTAATAGTGAACGACAAGAGCTTAAAAATATTATTAACTCTACTGAAAAAATTAAAGAATTTAAAGTTACGCGATTTTATGATGATCATTACGAATATTACGCTATTGATGAGAGCGGTGAAGAAAAAAGAGTTGAATTCGCTCCCATTGATAATTTGGAAATTATTGAGAAACTTAAGAAAGAAACTGGTTCATTAAATACGAAATTAGTAGCACATTCTACTCGACTCCCTGCATTTGCAGCTTCAAATACTCAGGCCGAGAAACATATAACTCAGTTTATAACATCTGATTTTGAGGATCAAGTAAGTCTGGATAATGTGTTTAATACTTTTTTAACAGCCTTAAAAAGTCTTCCACAGCAAGACGTAGCTATCCAAAATGATATAGCGACTGCTACAAAGAATATCGGAGTACTTAAAACTGAATTATTGAATTTATACGACAATGATTTGGAGCTTGTGTTTCAAAACTTATTTCCCCATTTTGTTTTTCATAGTACGACTCTGGACAGTATTCCTAATGAAGTTAGCGTATCAGAATTTACTAAAGATCCAGAGGGGACATCTAAAGGAATGGCATCATTATGTAAGGTTGCAGGACTTTCAACACAAAAAATTACGTCGCTTGTTGAAGGAGAAACACAGGAACGTGAAGTTTATGAAGACCATTATCGTGCATCCATCTCCGGGGGAATAAATGAATTTTGGAGACAGCAAGAGTACAATATACATTTTCGGATCGAAAAGGCTAAACTCTCCGTTTCAATTAGTGACAACAAATATGCACCTCGCATTGTACCTTCAGACAGGAGCGATGGTTTTCAATGGTATCTTTCCTTCTACTGCTCACTTCTTAGTGAGGTTAAAGCAAATGACCCGTTTGTTCTACTTCTTGATAATCCTGGTCTTGAGCTTCATGCTGATGGACAACGTGATATAAAGAGGTTTTTACAAGAAAAATTGCCTAAAACTACTCAGGTTATTTATGTAACTCACTCTCCTGCCATGATTGATACTTATAATCTTGAACAAGTTCGTTGTGTAGAGTTGAAAAGTGATAATCAAGGAACCAAAGTATCAAAATTATCTCTTGATAAAGACCAACTTGATTTACTTGAACCCGTTAGATCAGCTATTGGTGCTAGTCTTGTTGATACATTAATGATGAATAAATTCAATATTCTTGTTGAAGGAGCCGCAGACAAACCTATCTTAGAAGGAATATTTAGTAGTATAGCAAAAGAAGATCAAAATAAATTCACTATTAATGGAAGTATTTCAGAAACGGGTTTATTACTTCCACAATTTTATGAAAAAACTGGGCTTCCTTACATTGTATTTTTGGATTCTGATGATAGAGGTCGCCAACTAAAGTCAAAATTAACAACTGCGGATATTTCTGAAAGTAAATTAATATTACTTGGAGATATAATAAAACGAGATAATGATTTTGAATTGGAAGATTTATTTTCATCAAAGTTTTATCGTAAAGCTGTTAACGAAACTTATCCTAATTTTGAAAAGGAAGATTTTTCAGAGCAAACAGAGAGAAAAAGAACAAAACAATATGAAATTATTATGAAAGAAAAATTAAATATTGGGTTCAATAAGCGTAGGGTAGGTGAGACTTTAAAACGAATGTTAAATGAAGATAAAATAGATAAAGAATCTAAGAAAAATTTTGAAACTGTTGTTAACAAAATCCTAGAAATCCTAAAGCAACAGACTTCAAGCTCAACGAACAAATGATTGTTATAAACGAATACAGAATGTTATTGTTCCCTTAGCTGTCACGAACCACTTCGTGACAGGAAATAAATCTCAGCCTCCTCAAGTCAACCAAGTGGTTGGGGACTTCCCACGTGAAAAATTATTAGTTCCTTTATTAGAATAAATTATATAAATTTGCTGCAACACATTACAGATTCGGCATCTATGAAAAGAAAGGAGCTAAAAATGGATACAAAGATTTCCGACTTAACAGTTAATGAGCTAAAAGATCTAATATCAAAAACTGTCCAGGAAGCGGTGGAAGATTATCTTGAGGACTTAAAAGCCCTCTCAAGCAAAGATTATGTTAATTCTATAAAAGAGAGCAGAGAAGACTATAAGGCAGGAGAGTTTAAGGATCATAAAGAACTTTTTTAATGTATAAAATTCTTATTACAAAAAGGGCTCTAAAGGATCTTGACAGAAATCTCACCCCTGCGTTTGTTTTACGAGCAAATCCCTGTAATGGCTTAGTATATTAGCCTTTGATATGAACCCCAAATATTTACCATCATTAACAACGGGCAAATTCCATGCATTTAATTCATCGAGCTTTTTAACGATGTCGTACATTTTATCTTTTACATCAACAATGGCATCCGGCGTTGTCATTATATCTCCCGCTACAATTAAACTGTACAAATGCCTGTCAAAAATTATTTCACGGACATTATCAAGCAGTATTACTCCAACAAGATTTTTTTCGTCATCTAAAACAGGGAATACATTTCTCCTCGACCGTTCGATCGCTTCAATTAATTTGGAGAGAGTATCATTTATATGAAGAGAGATAAAATCTGTTTCAATCATTTTGCTTAATAAAAGATTCTCGAGAATAAGCTTATCCCTGTCGTATAAAATAAATTCTCCTTCTTCAGCAATTTTTTTTGTATAAATAGAAAACGGTTCGAAGTAAATCGTGAGAAAGTAAGAAAGCGATACAACTATCATAAGAGGAATAAATAAAGCATATCCGCCTGTTATTTCCGCAATCAAGAAAATAGCAGTCAAAGGAGAGTGAATTACTCCTGCTAAAATACCTGCCATTGCTACTACTATGAAGTTTACTTCGGTGACCTGCTGAATGCCTGAAACATTAATTACTTTTGCATAAACGAATCCGAGTAAAGCACCGACAAAAAGTGAAGAGCCGAACATACCTCCGTTACCGCCTGTATTTACAGTAACAGAAGTAGCAATAACTTTTATAAGCATAATAACAGTTGCATAAATTATTATAAATGTGATGTTATCTTTGAACTGCCAGAAAAGGCTGTCATCAAAGAGCCTTAAATAATCTCCGTTCAATAAAGATTCTACTATATGATAACCTTCGCCATACAATGGCGGGAGAAGGAACAACATTAAACCTAAAATTAATCCTCCCGTTAATGCTTTAATGTAAGGTCTTTTCCACTTAGCAAAAATTTTGTGAAAATTAGTATAAACTTTTATTGTATAGATAGAGATTACAGCACAGACGATTCCCAATATTATGTAGTAAGGGATTGCGCTCATCTGCCAGGACTCAGTGATTAATCTAAATGGCTGTCCCGTATAAAGTGCTTTTGAAACAACTGTAGCAGAAGCAGAAGAAATTAAAAGAGGAACAAAAGCAGGAATAGTCAGTTCCGATAGAATAATTTCTATTGCAAAAAGTACTCCTGCAATAGGGCTGTTAAAAATTGCTGCAATTCCACCTGCAGCCCCGCAACCAAGTAAAAGCCTTCTCTCTTTTTCTCCGATCTTAAAAGCTAAAGCTGTATTCGAGCCAATAGCAGCGCCGGTTACTGAAATCGGCGCTTCCAAACCTGCGGAACCGCCAAAACCGAGTGTTAATAAACTGCTGATTAATTGCGAATACATTTTGTGTTTTGCAACTACCCCTCTCTTTTTTGAAATCTCAATTATTACATTTCCAATGCCCCTGGCAAGTTCTCCTTTCCTGAAAACCTGTACATATAAAGTGGAAAGCAGCAAGCCTATTACAGGATATATAAAAAAAATGTAAGTGTTTTGATAATCTTTTAACGATGAATGAAGCAGATTTTGTACAAAGAATACCGATGTTTTTAATGCAACCGCTGCAAGCCCGGCAAGTATTCCAACTACAATGCTGACCAAAATTAAAAAAACCCTGTTAGGGATTAATTTTATTCTTAGTTTTATTAACCGGGCTAAATTTCTGTTTAACAAACAATCTCCGAATTGTAATTTTAATTTACGAATATAAAAAATTAATATACCAGTGAGTTATAAATAATTTGGATGAGGTATTAAGAAAATTAAAATCGGTTATTTGGACCACATAAAGACTTTCCCAACGTGCATGCTTAAATTCAATCTACCCTTTTTAAAAAGAACTCATCCTAATCCCTGCCTACCGGCAGGCAGGCTTCTCTTATCAAGAGAAAGACTTATTAGAGATATTAACTTTACATTTTTTTATATTCACAGAAATGTTAATGAATGGTTTGTTGTTAATAAGTCTCTCTCTTTTTAAGAGTTTCAAATATGAAAAAAAAGATGTTATATATATTTGTTCTCTGCTTCAAAAACCATTTAGTAATAGGGACAAAAGCTATAAATTCTCTGTAATATATTTATAGCCCCTGCCAATTGGAATTGTTACCCCATTAACCTCGACCGTATAGGCTGTGTAAGATTCAATTTTGTCTATTGAAACAATAAAAGACCGGTGAATCCGTTTGAAGAGATTTGAAGGTAAAAGCGATTCGATTTCATGAGTGCTCATTTTTGACAGATATGTTCTTTTTGCCGTAATGATTTTGATGTATTCCCTTTGACTTTCGATATAAAGAATCTCTGAGAATAAGATTTTCACCTTCTTTTTCTGAACATTTAGAAATATAGAATCTTTTGTCTTCGCATTCTCATTTGATGCCTGAATCTCTCTTTGTTTTGTTTTGACTTTATTTACGGCTACTAAAAAACGTTCGAACTCGAATGGCTTCAGCAGATAATCTGTAACGTTAAGATTAAACCCTTCGACAGCGTATTGGTGATATGCGGTTGTAACAATAACTGCCGGCGGATTCGGAAGTGTTTTTAAAAAAGCCATTCCTTTTAATTTTGGCAGATGGATGTCTAAAAAAATAAGATCGGTATGGTTATCATGGAGGTATTCAGTTGCGAGAATAGCATCTTTAAATGTTTTCTGTAATTCCAGGAATGGTACCTGTGAAATATAATCCGACAAAACTTTTACAGCTAACGGCTCATCTTCAATTATAATACATTTTATTTTAGACATGACTTGCAAGATTGATTTTTAAAGTAGCTGTAAATGCAGATCCCCCCTGCTCAATTGATAGATTGTAATCTGTAAAGAGCAATTCCAGCTGGCGCCTTAGGTTGGAAAGACCGATGTTTTCTTTTACTTTTTCTTCTCCGCGAAACCCATCAGCAGAATTTTTTACAAACAAAGCTAACTGTCTGTTCTTAACCGAAAGATGAATATCCACAAATGGATGAGTCCTTGTTTCAGAAGCTCCATGTTTGAATGCATTTTCTACAAGCGGTATCAGCAGCAGCGGTGGTATTGCTTGTTTCATATCTTCAATGTCATAATTAAAGTTGATATGTAAAGATTCGTCATAACGCAATTTTTCAAGTGCAATATAATCACTTATAATTTTCAGTTCCTGCTCTATAGCTATATATTCTCCACTGGTTTCATACAGCATAAAGCGCAATATTTTCGAAAGGCGTAGAACTGATTCCGGAGCGAGATCGGACTTATCCCTCGCCAGTGAATAAATATTATTTAAGGTGTTGAACAAAAAATGAGGGTTCGTTTGTGATTTGAGATAGTTAAGCTCTGCTTCCTGTTTTTCAATCCGCAGCCGCTGTGCCGATTGTTTTAATTTAATATGATTATAGATATGCCTTGTAATTCCAAAAATAAATATTGCAAATATACTTGCTCCAAATTGGTCGCCTACTCCGTGTGTACAGCTGGGATAATGTATAAAATCAGTATAAATACCGAGCTGGGTTCCAAGAAGCAGCCAGAAATAGAGATTAAAAGAAAATAAAAATACTTGTGCTGCTAAAAGCGCAAACGATCGGAAAATTTTTTTCCTGCTTAGCTGGAGGAGAGTGAACTCAAAGAAAAGATAAATAACAACGAGGATATAAGTTGCTTTCCATATTTCATTTATAAACCACAGAAGAAACGGGCCGGGATATTGAGACAGGTTAATAATGAGAGCCAAGATAAAATAAGCGGCTCCCACCCATAAATAAAACTTAACACTTTTCTTATCTATTGATATCTTCAACTGCTTTTTACAAGATATATTTAAGAAATCTTTCTATAAATATAACTACTTAACCTGCTTAGCCATAATATTTTGATTGACCATATTTCGCTGTTTGTTTACTCAAATCTGCTTTATGTTGATCCACCCTTTAAGTTTTTTTGCTAATTACATATTCTTGCATCGGAAGATGTTGATGCTTCCTGTAAAAATTAGAAAATAAATTTCAAAACATAAACTAAACATAAACGGCTATTATGAAAACAAATATTCTTTTCATCGTAATTATTCTTGCGCCCATAGCTGCAAAAGCTCAGATGAATGTACTGCCAGTTAATGGTAATATACATTCCTCCCGGATTTCTGTAGAAGAGATCAAAGGTAATCTTGTTAATGTTGAGTGGCTTTCGAAAAATCTTAACAAAGAAGATGTTTTGATTCTCGATGCGTCTCCTAATCAGCTTTACACTGCCAACCACATTTCCGGAGCAATAAATGTTGATCTGTTTACATATGGCTCACAGGAAATGCTGGCACCTGAAGTAGAAAAACTATATCAGTCGTGGGGAATTAGTCTGTCGAAAAAAATAATAATATATGATCAAGGGGGAACAATATTAGCTACCAGGCAATTTTTCTCACTTTATTATTATGGTTTTCCTGCAGAGAATCTTTTTATTCTTGATGGTGGATTATCTAAGTGGCAGGAAAAAGGTTTGCCCGTAACGCAGGATATAACCAGGCTCCCTGAAAAAGGTTCTTTCGAAATTAAAAAGCTTAATGAAAATGTGAAAGCCGATCTGCCCGAATTTCTTACGGCATCCGGGGATAGGCAAAATAATGTTTTGGTTGAAGCATTGGGAGCGGATTGGCACTTCGGAGAGTTATGCGTTTTTGACAAGGCTGGTCATATCCCTAATGCTATTCTGCTGCCTAGTCCAGATTTTTATAATACAGATAAGACTTTTAAGTCTCCCGAAGAAATTAAAAAGATGCTGGACTATTTTAAGATAAAACCTGAACAGAACATTTACAGTCATTGCGGCGGCGGTATAAGTGCAAGCGTTCCATTTTTTGCTATCATGTTTATATTGCACTATCCTTCGGTTAAACTCTATGCGGGTTCCGAGCTTGACTGGTTGTCTGATGAAAGAGAGCTTCCATACTGGACTTATGATGCCCCATTCCTGATGAGAGAAACCAACTGGCTACAGTTTTGGGGCGGGAAGATGTTAAGGATGTATGGAAAATCTAATATCAGCATTATTGATATTCGTACGCCCCGGGAATTTAGCCAGGGGCATATACCGTTTGCATTAAACATTCCCGCAGATGTTTTTAAAAGTAATATGAATAATCTCAATACGCTGGCTGAAATTCTTGGCACAGCCGGAATAAATGCATCTCATGAAGCGGTAATAATCTCAGGCGCAGGATTGACAAAGGAAGCTGCCCTGGCGTTCTTATTACTGGAGAATCTTGGACAGAAAAAAATATCTATCTTTACTGACTCCTTAGATAAATGGGTGCAGCTTGGTTTCCCGATTATAAAAGATTCAACAGTTGTAGGTGCCAAAAATAACTCTTTCGATTTATCTATACCACCTGTCACTTATCCTTTATATATCCTCAATGATGTGATAGTTACTGTTCCGAAGAGTACCATGGGAGTTTATCCAAAGGTATTTATTGCTTCAGGAAAGAATATATCCGCCAAAAATCCGGACGGCATAGTTGTTCATGTTTCGTACATTGATCTTCTGAATACCGATGGTACACCCAAAGCAGCGAAAGATATCTGGAACATTCTTACCAATGCCGGCATACCGAGATATGCGGAGATTGCTTGCTTTTCCGATGATCCTGGTGAAGCGGCAGTTAATTATTTTATCCTTGAGCTGATGGGTTACCCTGATATAAAGGTATGGATGAATTAATATTTTTAAGAATGGAAAAGGAGAAACAATGAATAAATTAATAAATTTTGGAGAGACTGTTGAGGGATATAATATTCCGGTTTTAAATGAACGGGAAATAAGAGCAGCTGCAGGGATATTGTTTGTACTGATGTTTGTCTCAGTGCTCAAAGTAATTTTCCAGGGAGATTTTTTCCTGCTTAAGTATGCTGTAACTATATTCCTCACAGATATTTTAATACGCGTTTTTATTAATCCTAAGTTTTCTCCCTCGTTAGTAATTGGACGCTGGATAGTAAGAAACCAGGTCCCTGAATATGTCGGGGCCCCGCAAAAAAAGTTTGCCTGGATTATTGGGACTGTACTGGCAACTACAATTTTCATTCACCTGGTGATAATTAATGCATTCAGTCCGATAACGGGCATTATTTGTTTAATATGCCTGATATTCCTTTTCTTTGAGACATCGTTTGGAATTTGCCTTGGGTGCAAGTTCTACCCGATGTTTTATAAGGAAAAAGCTCAATATTGTCCCGGTGATGTTTGTGATGTTAAATCAAAACAGGATATTCAAAAAACGTCCGGGGTTCAATTATTTATAGTTCTTGGATTTATTGTATTCATTTTTCTCACGGCATTTTTATTTAATGATAATCTTAATGAAAAACCGTATGACCTGTTTGGAATTGAAAGTTCTGTAGAAGCAAAAATAGTTGAGCATTAATGTTTGATTAAGAATATCCAGTGAGTCAATTGCTTTGAAAAAGAAAAAAGGAGAAAAATGAATTCAATTAAAAAAACTGCAAGACTAGCCGGGCTACTGTATCTTATCTGGGTAATAACAGGACTCTACGGCATTTTCTTTTTACCATCACAAACTATTGTAAAAGGTGATACTGCTGCCACTGCCAATAAGATACTTGCCAATGAGTTTTTATTTCGGACAGGTATAACTAATGATATTATCAGCACTACCATTTGGGTGTTTATAGCATTGGTCATATACCGGTTGTTCAAACAGGTAAATGAGCGTCAGGCTAAACTTTTGGTTGCATTGGTAATTGTGCAAATTCCTGCCGTATTTTTTATGGAGGCATTAAATATCACTTCCCTTATGATTTTAAAAGGCGAAGTGTTGAAAACATTCGAGATTAGTCAGAGACAGGATTTGGCAATGCTATTTTTTAAAATTAATGACTACGGATCAATTGTATTAGAAACGTTCTGGGGGCTTTGGCTTTTACCATTTGGTCAATTGGTTTATAAGTCTATGTTTATTCCCCGTATATTGGGTGTACTTTTAATTCTTAACGGTATAGCTTACATTATACCTTCTTTTACATCTCTGCTTTTTCCCTACTATCAAACTATTGTTTCACAGTTTGCATTACCATTTTGGATTTTGGGGGAAATTTCAATAATGCTTTGGCTTTTAATAAAAGGAGTGAGGACACCACCGATAGAAGTTTCATGACAAATATTACTTTTTATCCTCTTATCTCTCTTACAAAAGCTCGTATATGTTCAGGCGTTGTGCCGCAGCAGCCGCCAATAATATTTACACCAGCATCTACCAAACACTTAACCTTGGAGCTCATCATCTCAGGTGTTTCCGGGAAGACTGTTTTATTGTTTTTAACAACAGGGATGCCGGCATTTGCATGGACAAGGACAGGTGTAGTGCTGTCTGCTTCCTTTATTTCCTTTACAACCTCAAGCATCTGGTCGAAACCGATACCGCAGTTAGCGCCAATTATATCTGCCCCGGCATCTTTTACTGCAGCTATCATTTCTTCTGGTGAAACTCCCATCATTGTGCGGTAATAACCGTGAACAGTTTTTTGATATGTAAATGTGCACACGACTTCGAGATCTGTAAATTCTTTTGCTGCGCGGATTGCAAGACACGCTTCTGCAATTTCAGACATTGTTTCTATACAAACAGCATCCGCACCACCTTTTGCAAGTGCTTCAACTTGTATACGGAATCCATCATAAACTTTTTCTTCGGGGATTTCCTGCATCATAATTATTGCACCTGAAGGACCAATCGAGCCTAAAACAAAATGGTCATCGCCTGCGGCTTCTCTTGAGATTGCTGCAGCAGCTTCATTAAGCTCGTATGCACGATCCTGTAAAACGTAATGCTGCAGTCTTACGGGGTGAGCACCAAAGCTGTTCGTTAAAACCATGTCTGCACCGGCATCAATGTAGCTTTTAGGTATGCTCAATACCTTTTCTCTATGTGTTATATTCCAGATTTCGGGGCATTCGCCTACGCCCAAACCGAGTTCGTGCAGGAATGTTCCCCATCCTCCGTCGGAGATTAATACTTTACCTTTTGCTATTTCTTTAAGAAGAGATTTCATTGGGTTTTTGTTTCCCGCTCTTATTATGAAAATAATTTTTGAAAATTAGAAACCGTTAAAACGGTTGGTAGTTTATTTTTTATTGTGCACCCCACGACTAAAGTCGTGGGTTAATATTCTTGGTATTATTATTCTATTTTGTATTAAACTTTTCTTCCAGCTCTTTCTTAACAGCATTTCCAACTTCTTCAGGTGTTCCCGGTCGTTCTTCTTCATCGCTCCATTTCCACTGAGCGAGATAATCATCCTCGCTTGTTAGTCCTTGCTCTTTCGCTGCTTTATCTATCATAACAACAAACTTTGATGATAACTCTAATTTAACTTCATCAAAATCGTCCCAGGCTTTTACCTGGGATGGAATATCCTGCCAGTAAAGAATCTGAAATAGTGCCATATTAACTTTCTGAATAAACTATGTTATAAACAATTAATCTCAAATAACAAATAACAAAATTCCAATAAGCACTAATTAAACAAATTCAAAATTCCAATAATGATTCAATTATTGAGAATTGATTTTTATGATTTATTTGTGAATTGTTATTTGTCAATTGGAGTTTCAAATGTTATTTAATTTGGAATTCTAAAAGCTTATTTCTTATCCACTAATTTTAAAAACAAATCAACAGCACTGCTTGCATCGGATCCATAACCATCGGCACCTATTTCATCTGCAAACATCTGGCTTACAGGTGCGCCGCCTATTGCCATTTTAGTTTCGACTAAACCCTTTTCCTTAAAGCCGTCAATAACGGTTTTCATGTATGTCATCGTTGTTGTTAATAATGCGCTCATACCGACTATATTAGCTTTGTATAGTTCAGCGGCAGCATGAAATTTTTCTAAGCTTTGATCAACACCGATATCGTGAACTTCAAAGCCCGCTCCTTCAGCCATCATACACACTAAATTCTTACCAATGTCGTGTAGATCGCCACGAACTGTACCCATAAGCAGAACTCCTTTAGGCTCAACATTAGAATCTTTTGCAGAGAGCAGGGGTTTCAGAACTGCCATTCCTGCTTTCATTGCACGGGCTGCAATTAAAACTTCGGGGACATAAAGGATATTATATTTAAAATCTTCTCCAACTACACTCATTCCTGCAATTAGTCCTTCATTCAGAACCTCCTGAACAGTTCGTCCTTCAGCCAAAGCATCCTTTGTCATTTGTTCAACTTCTTTTGCTTTTCCCTCATAAAGGTATTGATTCATTAAAGCATAATCGGGCATGAATTATTCCTCTTTTAATATGTTTTTATATTAGCTTCTGAGTTTAGTTGCCAGCATACACAAATCAACAGCTTGAATGCATGGCTGCATGATATTGTAAGTCATTAGTAATTGGTCAATCGTCATTGGTCGTTAAATAATAAACGTACTTATTAAATCCGAAATCGTAAATTCCAAAATCCGAAATAAATTTGTGTTATCGTTTAGCATTAAATTCTTCTAACGCTTTCTGCATTGCAAGAATATTTTCACGCGGCATTCCCGGACTTGTACCTCCGCCAACTGAAAGTATAATTCCTTCACCGCCGCTTTTTTCGAGAACGTCCAGCGTAGCATCAAATACTTCCGCGGGAGTTCCGCGGACGCCAATCTCCAACGGATTAACATTACCCATCAAACACATCCTGTCACCAATTCGACTTTTTACTTCTGAAATATCTGTCTGTTTTCCCCAGTTCAGCACATTGAACCCGCAATCTGGGAGATGATCTACACAGGCGTTTATATCAGCATCGTTATGATAAATCTTTACCCAGTCCTTTGGAAATGCATCACAGATTTTTTTCAAATAAGGATGAGCAAATTCCATATAATGTTCTTCGTTAATAAATCCGACGATGTCATCTAAAATAAAAATGCCTTCAACTGTATCTCCCATAATCTTTGCCTGAGCCTTCAGCCAGTCAATAATAAGATTTGTACAAAGATTAATTAATTTATGAGAATACTCGGGGTTTTCAACAAGATCGATCATAAAATCTGTAGTGCTTCTTACGAAGCCTGCTGTGCAAAGCGGACCGCGAGAAGTAACAATCGGCAAAATATAACCATTATCTAATATTCGCTGCTTGTGCATTTTTATCCTGTGCAAAGTCATAGCCATAAAAGCATCGTACTCAACTTCATACTCAGGGAAATTGTCAATGTCTTCAAGATGATAAAGCGTATGGTATTCGCTCGGAGTATTATCATGCCAGAATTTAATTTTTGTACCGAGTGCCGAAGGCTCAGCAGCCATCCCGTATTCCATCCACCATGATGGAATAAAAATTATATCAGGATATTCCTTATGTATTTTAAGATTTGATTGAAACCACAACTCAGGATCGAGATAATAATCCATGTGATTGATGCCGAGATAACCGGGTATCCATGGGCTGTCAATAATCAAAGCCATCGGAATTTTACCGAGCTTTTCCATCCGTGCAGCCTTTTTAAAAATTTCCCATTGCTCAGGTCTCATATATTTTCCTTAAAGTGATTGGCTATTGTCATTCCCTCGAAAGAGGGAATCTTTATTTTTATCGGATTCCCGTTCCTGTCTGCCGACAGGCAGGTTCACTGGAATGACATTTAGTTAAGGTGAAATTAATATTTCACTATCAGTAATTTTTAATTCTACGTCTGCAACCTTTGATGCTTCCTGTAATGCCGACTCAAGCATTACAACAGGATCTTTGCTTACATCAAGTCTTCTCATTAAACCTTCACCTTTTTTTGTTCCGACAACCAACATAATTTTCAGACCTTTTCGTTTACATGCTATCCGCGTTCCGTCTTCAAGTGTTTTATTCATCGGCTTAATAATTGCATCGGTGTAATGAACTCCAATACCGGATTTATCGGTAAATGCCGGAGGAAGTTTTTCTTTTGCTGTTTGGTCTAAGTCGCATATTTTTATCACAGTTTATTCTCCTAGTTCTAAGCAGTTTTTTTCAATGATTTATTTTCACGCTGTGCCAATGTATAGTGAAGAACCTCAAAAGCCAAACCCCATTTATGATTTCTGCTTTCTGAATTGCAGTAACAACCTTCAGGGCTAAACTGACGCTCCCAATTCAGAACATCATTAAAAGGTCTGCCAAATAAGGGTTTTTCATTTTCGATATTATTCAAGAACGTTTCCGGATCTTTTATATATTCGCACATATATTTATATCCGTCGTCCCCCTTCGAAGGATTGCAGTAAAGCCCGGTAATCTTATAGCCGCCTGTTTGAGAACCTAATTTGATGTTGTAATCGAATTCCAGCTTTCTGCCCATGTTTGAACAGGTTATACCTTCATACCGGAACTTAGCTTCAATAGAACTATCATTTAAAATATTTAATTGAAGTCTTTCTCCTGACCACTTCTGAAGAGTTTTTTGACTGACTGAATATTTTGCGTCCTGAGTGAGAACAGATTTACCAACTGCTTTTCCGTTTAAAGGTTCATTGTTGCTGAATTGTAACCGGCGAATATCTTCAATTTGTCTTCGCGGATTTTTGTATGGTATTCTCCTGTATTGACAGGATGATAAAGAACAACTTTCACAAGGAATCAATTCCCTTAGATTCCTAACCTTGTTTACCTGCTTTGTAATTCCAAAGAGAGCCAGCATTGATTTTTTCGGCTTGAGCATGCCGGTTTCAAACAAATGAATTTTTCCCGGCAGATCACGAGTTTTATTTTGTAGGATTAACTGCAAAATCTTTTCCTGGTCTTCTACCTTCCACCCGGGATAACCCGGACTATAATGCGGCAGAACAGTCATATCATTCTTCTCAGCCCAATCACAAAAGCGAAATCCCGTTGTGGTAACAAGATGTTCAACAACTGCTGAACCATAGACTTCGAGGAAAAAATATTCATCCGGTTTTCCTTCAAGCCAGAGTTGATGAGCTTTTTCTTCACACTCTTTACCGGCGCTTACTAAAGCAAGCATAGCGCTGTGAGTTCCGGCTTCTGCAAATTGGTTGCGAAGTATCTTTGATGTTAATTCGACATTACAGATAGTAAGATTTTCATTTGAGGTACCGATCTTGTCCGTCTGAACTGCATAAATCCACGGTTTCCCGTTTTTGCTATACCATTGCCTTGCCCAATCAGCCAGTTCGCGTGACCTACCTTCAAGTTCAAAATCGGACGGATACCCTAACAGGCGTTTGTATTCTGTCTCCTTTACATTGATATCAGGTTTAGTATCAATTAGTTCATTCATTACGATCTTTAAACTATTTTACTTAAAGATTCAACGGGGCTAAACTGACATCCTTCAACAAAATAATCGAAGAATGAAGGATCGGTTTCAAGACGGCAGTGAGTAACTTTTTCAACCAAGCTTTCAAGCTCGGTTCGTTTTGTTTTTGACAACAGCGCAATACTGGCGCCCTCTATTGCAGCATTACCTACCTGGATTATTTTTGAATTATCGATATTAGGTATCAGACCAATCCTTTTTGCCGATTCAATATTAAGATGACGCCCGAATCCTCCGGCGAGATAAAAAACATCCACATCTTCAAATTGAATTCCGTATTTATTAAAAACAGTATGAAGTCCCGCAACATTAGCTCCTTTTGCCTGGGCAAGTTCATTAATATCTTTTTCCGAAATAAAAATTTGAGAGTCTTTATCTGAATAAACAATTGCCCGGTCTTCATTATTATTGAAACGTCCTAAATAATTCATCATTTCATTTTTTAGCAGTTCACTCAGGAGATCGATTAGACCGGAGCCGCAAATTCCTTCAGGTATCGTTTCGCCTATCACTTTAATTGAAACTGAACTATCAGGATTTGTTCTTACTTTTTCAATTGCACCCGGCAATCCCGGCATACCGAATGTGATATTTCCTCCTTCAAAAGCAGGACCAGCTGGACATGAAGCAGCCAGTATTTTGTGTTTGTTGCCGAGGATTAATTCTGTGTTTGTTCCGATATCCATTATTGCAATCAGGCGATCTTCATTTGCGATATTAACAGCAAGCATACAAGCTGCTGCATCAGCTCCAACGTGTCCGCTGATTATCGGCAATCCGTAAACACGCGCTTTAGGGTGAATAGGAAGCAGTAGTCTTTTTGGGGACTCAGAAAGGCTTGTGGTTATTCTATTGCCGTTGGATTTTTCAATTTCAGTTATCGATCGGTAAGGATTTTGCCCTATCGAATAAACATTAAGGCGAAAGAAAAGATCGCGCATCGTTGAATTGCCGGCAACTACCATTTCATAAATGCTTTTGGGATCAACTGGAAAATCTTCTATTGCATGAGTTAAATATCCTGCGAGTGTTCTTTGAAGTAATTTACCTTTGTTTACAGTGTCGTAGTGAATTCGTGACATAACTTCTGAGCCGCCGAATCTTTGCGGATTCTCAAATGAAGTGGTTGCAACGATCTCGCCTGTTTCAAGATCTAAAAGCCGAAGAACAATTGTTGTTGTTCCAAGATCGAGAGCAAGTCCATGAATTGGTCCGTCTGCGCGGTCAATTTCAACTCCATCTAATAAAATACTTTTATTGTTGCGAGTAATTGTCGGATCAAGTTTTAAGTTATGATTGAATGCAGGAAGCTGAAGAGCTTTAGTTTCAATTCTCATTTCACCGCGATGCATAGTATTGCATCTGATTATACCTGAATCGGCAATAATCCTTGTGCGACAGGAGAGCCGGAAATTATTTTTCCCGGAAACAGCGGATGATTTTAAATGAGCTTCCTTCTGAACTGGTTCAGAAAGGTATTCCATTCCTTCCGTAACTTCTACTAAACATTCCTTGCATTTGCCTTGCCT
>MGZZ01000099.1 GCA_001802795.1 Ignavibacteria bacterium GWC2_36_12
TTCCATAATGAATATGTCGTGATTCAGGTCCCACGTATTCTGCTACATTTGTAAGAAAAGCAATTACATCGTGCTTTGTTGTTTCTTCAATCTCAAGAATTTTTTTTATATCAAAGCTTGCTTTCTTTTTGATGATGTCGACATCTTCTTTAGGTATTTCTCCCATTACACATCTTGCTTCACAAGCCAGTATTTCTATCTTCAACCATGTTTTATATTTGAATTCATCTTCCCAGACAGCTCCCATTTCGGGAAGAGTGTATCGCTCTATCATTATCTTTTCTCCAGTGTCATTTTTTTATCCATCTCTTTATTATCACGAATAATTTTTAAGGTAATTGTTTGTCCCACACGGAATTCCTGAAAAACACTAATTAAAGTTTTTTCATTGTTAATTTTGAAATTGTCAACTTCAAGTATAATATCTCCGACATTAAGACCAGCTTTAGAAGCAGGTGAACCGGAAGCAATGTAAGTGATAATAACTCCTCTTGAAGCAGGCAGGTTATAATAATCAGCTATCCCTTCATCAATAGATTGAATTCTTAAACCGATATCAAAATCCCTGTCTATTGATCCTTTTTGTTTAAGCTCAGTTACGATTCTTTTTATTTTGTTTATCGGAATTGCAAAACTTAACCCTATATTACCTTCCGAACCGCCGGCAGTATAGATGAGCGTATTCATTCCTATTACCTCACCGATACTGTTAACAAGCGGTCCGCCGCTGTTGCCCCCGTTTATTGCTGCATCTGTTTGCAGCATATTGAGATAATACCTGTTGTTAAGCGGTTCGAGGTTCATTCCGGTTGCACTTATAACTCCTACAGTAACCGTAGGCTTGTCATTAATTTCAAACAAGCCGAAGGGGTTACCGAGAGCAATAACCCATTCACCAATCATAATATCATCGGAATTACCGAGAGCAACGTAGGGAAGGTCATTCCCGTCGACTTTTAGTAAACAAATATCCGAGGTAGGATCTGTCCCTACAACTTTTGCATTATAATGTTTTCCATTAGTCATTGTTATAGTTATTTCGGTAGCATTGCCTGCGACATGATCGTTAGTTAGTATGTAACCATCTGGAGAGATAATGAAACCCGATCCCAAACCTTTGACTTTCTGGTTGTAATTCCCCCTGTTTCCAAAGAACTGTCTGAAGAAAGGATCATCAAAAAGATTACTGAAAGGATCTCTGTATTGCCTTATCTCAGTAACATTAATTCCAACAACGGCGGGGCTGACATTTTTAACTGTCTCAGTAATTATAGTTTGCCGTGAAGAAGAAATGCTGTTGTTGTTTGAATCTTTTTGGTAGCTTGCAAGATTGTAACCGCTATCGGAAGAATCGAAAAAAACTTTTTCGCTATCTTTACTGTTGAAATAGATAATTGAACCCGCAGAAAAAATAATTAACACAACAAAGAGGAATATCTTATTTCTTTGCGTCTTCATTTTCTATCCTTGATAAATAATTTTTTATTGCTCATTAGTTCTTTTAAAGGATCAATGTGTCTCGTAAAAATAATTAACATTAATGAGCAAGAAAACAGAATTAATGATCCCGAAGTATCGGCTTGTGGAAAAGAATATTTATAAGCTATGTTTACTGAAGAAAATACAATTATCAAACTCAAAATAGTCGCGCTGATGTTTGCAAAAATAATATCTCTTTTTATAAGATAGGCGATAAACCAAACAAGAAGCCAGGCTATGAGAATAAACGGAAATAATAAAGCTGTGCCTCCCGCTGCTGTTGCCAGCCCGCGCCCGCCTTTAAGCTTTAGCCATGGGTTATAACAGTGACTAAATACGGCGAATAATAATGCTAAAGCGGGGTAAACAAAATTAACAGGAAGAAAAAGTAAAACTAAATAAACGCTTAAAAGTCCTTTAAGAGCATCAACCAGGAGTACGGCTATGCCAATAAATTTTGATTTGGTAACTACTAAAGCGTTCATCGCTCCCATATTACCTGAACCTTGGGAAGTAATATCTAGATTTCTGTACTTTCTTAATAATAAAAAAGCAGTTGGGAAAGAACCCAGAATAAACCCGATGAGAGAGCTAATAAGATAGTTCATAATTGTAAATTTAAAAGCTGGTTAAATTTAGTAAAAAATTACGGGGGAAGAAATTGAGGAGAAAGTGAGTATTATCCGAATTCGAGACTTAAAATAAGTACATAACTATGTTATCTGGTTAAAGTGATAGCCAGACCAAGAAAAAAAGCCGCTCCTATTAGACCGACAGCAAGAGGTATCAAAATATCTTTTTTCATTCTTTAAAATCCTTTTACTAAAACTCTATTGTTTATTCAATATAAGTGCCATTAAAAAAAACTACATTATCGCTAAATATAGACGCATAAAAGGGGAACATGTTTCAAAAACAGAAAATATTTTTCGTAAGTGAGCTAAATTGGAACATCAAAAATTATTTTTTTATGATTTTGAAAAAAAAGGAGTTTATATTTAAGACCAAAAAGAGTGAAATTAATCGACGTCCATACTAAAGTTATATTTGTATAGACCTCTAAGAAAAATTTCAATGATGATATGAATAGTAGTTTCTGTGCTATAAATGAAGAGTTATTTAATTGAAAAAGATAAGAATTATTAACGCTAAATATAGCGAAGACTTTAAAATCATTATTAAGTTTAACAATAAACAAATAAAAATAGTTGATCTCAAAAAAGATTTTAAGGATAAGCTGGATACTCTTAACGATGAACAATATATCAAGAATTTTGTTATTAACAGTGAGAAAACATCCCTATCTTGGCGACCTTTTCTAATCGGGGTAAAGGAACTATATGAAAAGGGAATTGTTGCTGATGTTGATCTTATAAAAAAGTATTTTGTTGAGAAATCAAATGTTGAAAAAACTGTTCAGGCTAACTCAAAAAGTGGACTTGTAGGAATTATAATAGGTATTATAGGAATTATAGTCTCAATTATAGTTGTTTTATATAGCACTAAAGAGAAAGAATTATATTATTCAATATCAAAAACAAAAACACAAATAGTTAAAGCTGGTCAAAGTTCCAATTTGCAAGTTAGATATGATACTTTAATTGTTCATTCTGATATTACTGCAGTACATCTTATGTTGTGGAATAATGGAAAACAATCAATTTTTCCAACGGACGTTTTAGAAAGGATAATAATTACCACATCAAAAGATGCTCGTATTTTGGAAGCGAAGATTACAAAAACAACTAGAGATGTTTCTGACATATCTTTGAAAAAAATAAATGAAAATGAAATTGAAATTAACTGGAGAGTTTTGGAAAAGAATGATGGGGCAATGGTTCAGATAATCTATACTGGCAATTCGGAAACAAATATAACTATTAAAGGTTTGTTGTTGGAACAAGGTAAAATAAAATATATAGAATATTCTTCTAAAACCGGAATGCCTTGGTGGCTTGTTCTGATCAGTGTTGCAATTGCTATTTTATATGTAAAGTTTATATTCTTTGATCGAATATTAGATCCTCTTCAGAAAATATGGATAGAGAATATTAGATTAATTATTGGGGTCGCACTGCTTATTGGCCCGCCTGTCTTAATCTTCTACGTGACTAATGTAATCTACGATTTTGTGGCTAATTCACCCATTAATCCATTTCTATAATACTCACTTGTTTTATTATTTTTTAATTTTCTCTTAGCAACAAAGTTATGTTAGAAACTATCGAAATGAGTTTAGATTCCGATATGCATGTCAAGGCATGTACAACTAGATATTTTTATGTTCAAACTAAAATATTAAAAGCCCACTAATCGGGCGACCAGCGGGCTTCGCTTCCTTTATGTGACAGGTGGGGATAGCCTGACACAGAAGCAATAAAAAAATCTTTCTATTTTATACTTCAATATGATTTGCCCTTTCCCTGAATTGAAGTTACAGGTAAAATAATAAAAATTAATGTTGAAAGACAAGAATTTTAACTTTGTACTGTTGGGGACTTATTTTGTAAGCCTTCATTGCAGGAGTTTTTATTAACATAATATTTATCCGTGAGAAATGTTGCAGAAAAAACAACATTAAAGTTTTCTTCCCCATCAACCTATTTTAGGAATAACTGAGTTAACTTAGTACAAAGTAAATCTCTGCTTTAATTTAATATCCCTCGATGAACTTCCCACTAATATTTCGAAATCTCCTGGTTCAGCAATCCAGTCTTTAACAGCAGGATCAAAAAAGCTTAGTGAAGATTTATCCAGGCTGAATTCTAAAGTTTTGCTTTCTCCTTTTTTGAGGAAAATTTTCTTAAAAGCTTTCAGTTCTTTAACCGGTCTTTCAATTGATGATTTCAAATCATTTATATAAACCTGCACAATTTCGGCACCGTCTCTATCGCCTCTATTTTTTATATCAACTGTGAATTTCAAATTATCGCTTGGCTGAATTGCGGAAGAATTTATTTTAAGATTTTCATAAGAAAAAGATGTATAAGAAAGTCCAAATCCAAATGGGAATAATGGTTCGATATTATTTTTATCAAAGTGACGGTAGCCGACAAAAATTCCATCTGAATATACTGTAACGCTGTCTTTTGTATGATAAGTACCAAATGCACTACAATCTTCCCATTGTTTAGGAAAAGTTACAGGAAGTTTTCCTGAAGGATTATAATTTCCAAGAAGAACATCTGCAATTGCATTTCCAGCTTCCTCACCTGCAAACCATGCTTCGATTAAACCGTCGATTTTATTTACCCATTTTTCCATTAAAACAGGGGAGCCTGTTGTAAGCACAATGATTGTATTTTTATTTACTGCAGATACAGCTTCAATCAGTTTATCCTGGTCAGCAGGAAGAATTAAATCTGGTCTGTCGAATCCCTCGCTTTCATAATTGTCTGATGTTCCGACAAATAAAATTGCAATGTCGGAATTTTTTGCAAGATTCACAGCTCCCTGGAAAGGATCGGCATGTGGTAGTTCCCATCCTAATTTAACGCTTGCGCTTCCGCCATCTTCATAAAACTCGAGCTTTATTTTATAGGTTTTATCTTTTTCTAATTTTACTTTATAAAAATTAGATAGTGCAGCATGGTTTGTCCAATCATTAATTACCAGCTTATCATCAAAATAAAATCGAACACCGTCATCGCTGTTTACATCGAATGTGAACTCTCCTGTTTCCGGGGCTTTGATCATAGTTGTAAATCTTATAGAAAAAATATCTTCCTTAAATCCCTCGAATGGTGCCTCTCCGCCCCAATCAAAATTAATCTGATCGTAAGTTTTCTCAATGACCGGTTTTCCCTCTAAATTTTTATTATCAAAAAACTCAGCAATAATTACTTTGCCTGATGAATTATCAGGAAGAAAATATTTTGCCTCGATAGGTTTTGTATCCCCGCCCAATGAAACTCCCACTGAGAAATTTATTTTAACTTTGTCACCAATCTTTTTTTCAAGAGCTTCTAAAGGACTAACAGAATAAAAAGGATTAACAATCGAGCTTCCTCCGCCTCCCGTTCTTGCAATATTTCCATTTGGACCAATAACAGCAATAGATTTTATCTTAGTTAAATCCAGGGGGAGAATATTATTTTCATTTTTCAGAAGGACTATTCCTGCTTTTGCAACCTCAAGTGCAAGCTGCTGATGTTCTTTTGTATTTATTTTTGAAGGATCGTATTTGTAATTATCGAATAATCCTATTTTAAACATAACTCGTAAAATTCTTCTCACTTTATCATTTATCACCGATTCTTTCACTTCACCGGATTTAATTGCATCGAGGAGAGTTTCTTTATTTAAATATTGTCCGAAAGGCATTTCAAGATCGAGCCCGCTTTTAGCTGTTGGTAAAGAACTGTGAACAGCGCCCCAGTCGGACATTACCAAACCATCAAATCCCCATTCGTTTTTAAGCTTATCAACTAAGAGATATTCATTCTCGCTGCAATAGTGTCCGTTAACTTTGTTATATGCAGACATAACAGCCAGAACATTTGCTTCTGTTACCGCCGTTTTGAAAGCAGGAAGATAAATTTCATTCAAGGCTCGTTCATCAATCTGAACATCAACAAAATCCCTTTCATGTTCCTGGTTGTTGCATGCAAAATGTTTTACAGTTGCTACAACATTATTGTCCTGTACGCCCTTTATATAATCTGCTGTTATACTTGAAGTAAGAAAAGGATCTTCGCCGAAGCTCTCAAAATTTCTTCCGCCCATTGGAATTCGTGCTATGTTAACGCAGGGTCCCAGAATAACGTGTCTTCCTTTTGCTTTCACTTCGTCGGCAATAGCATAACCAAGTTTATAAATTAATTCCGGTTCCCATGTTGAAGCCATTGCAATTCCTGCAGGGAAAGCCGTAGCTTCATCCCAGCGAACTCCGAGAGGTCCGTCCGTTATATTCATTGGAGGAATTCCCAAACGTTCTAAGACTTTTGTTTCAAAGCCTGTTCCACCGAGCATATCGATTTTTTCTTCAACTGTCATCCTGTTCAACAGGTCTTCTACTCTGTCCTCTACAGGGAGAGAAGAATTTTTATACGGAGGATTATTTGTGTTTCCCAAGAAAAAGAGAAATGTGAAACTAAAAAAGAGAGTAATAAAGTATTGTGTTCTCATAGTATTAATATTTTGTTGTTTTTATTTGATTAATTTCCTCTGTACCAGACAAAACCATCATAATTCTCATATCCTTCATTCTCCCACAAAGAAGGGACAGAAATAGTATTCCAATCTTCATCATTAAAATTTGATTCTTTGTACGATAAGTTATTTCCGGTTTTAAATTTCCATTGGGCAGGAAATGAAATAAGCTGTGGAAAAAGCTGTATGCTGAATAGAAAAATGAATAAAAAGATTTTGACTTTCATTTTACTCAACCGTTAGAGAGTTTATACCTTCTTTAATTTGAAAAACTTTTTCGCTGGTGAAGTTTTTGTTTATGGTTAACTCAAAAGGTTTATTTGATGTTACAGTAATTTCACATTTACTGTTAATATCGTTTCGCCTCTCACAGGTAAAAGAAACAACAACATCTCCGAACCTGAGATTTTGAATTCCATGTTTATCGATCCTGTTGATATTCCATGTAAGTTTATTTTGGGAACCTTTTGGCAGGAATCCTAAAATATTTTCAATCAACAATTGGATAGGACCACAGCCGCTCCAGCCAACAAAATCAGGGCGTGACCATGAACCTCTTGCGAAAGATTCCGGTGAGTAATTTTCCCAGATGGTTCCTGTTTTTTTATAAACTTTGAAGATCGCATCGAGATAATTTTCTGTTGCTAATCTTGCAAACTCACCGAACAAATAAGCATTCTGATTTTGAGCACTGAACTTATCGAGTCCTTTTATTACCATAACATTTGTAGGAGCCCAAACACCGCCAAGCCAGTATTGTCCGTCAGCCTTGTAGAATTGTTGATCCGCAGCTAATGAAGGAAATGGAAAAGGTCTCCAGAAGGTTTTTGGGTCTTTAAGATTTTCCAGCAACTTTTCAGCTTGCTGATCATTTGCAACACCTGCGACCATTGGCCAGAAAGAAGCGATAGTCTTCCACTTAACTTGCTTTCCTTCATCATCTACATCGTAGTATAAACCATCTTCTTCATTCCACATAAACTGATTGATCTTATTACTTATTTCGCGTGCTTTGTTTCTGTAAGCAGTAGCTTTTTCTTTTTGATTTAATTCATCACACATTGCAGCCATATCATTGTAACACATTACCATCTGGCAGGACATGTCAATCCAGCCTGAGCCATCCCTCGGTGTATTATCCATTCCTGATCCAAGACCCGTCTGCCAGTATAATCCGTGTTTTGTTTCTTCTTTCTTCCGGTTTTTCTCGAGCCATTCTGTATATTTTTCTAAAACGGGAAGAGCCATTGCAAACCTTGATTTATCACCGGTTACTTTGTAAGATTCAACTTCAGCCCAGCTGAACAGAGGAGGATTGATTGTATTTTCTCTTCCTTCATAAACAAAGTCTTCCCCGGAAGCTTCAACAATTTCTCTGCAGATGTAGCCATTCTCATATTGCCTTGAATAAAAATTATCGAGAGATTGAATCGCAGGAAAAATAGAATGAGCATACCGGGCAAACATTATCATAAAAATTGTATCCCACTGAAAAATATTCGGGGCAAAAGCTTCATCAAGATAATTTGAAACAAAAGGAGAACCTTCAGGCGGTTTCTTAAAGTGATTGAAAGCCAATTCCCATGCTTTCCAGTATAGCTCGATCCATTCTTTGTTGTCTTCAAGAACCGGGGAGGGAAGTTTATCTTTTGAAGCTTCAAAAGTCGGGATGGATTCTTCAATATAATTTTTCTTTAGAAAATATTTTCCTCTTTTCCCGGAATCATCATATTGTGGAAAAACAGAATTGATAAACAAAAACAGGATTATAAAAAAGCATAAAGAGATTTTAATCTTGGGCATATTACTTTTAACAGATAAGAGATTATTTGTTTAATCCGAGAGCTTTTAAATATTCTGTATTAATTCTACAATTCCTGAATTTACAATTTTCTAAATAATCATTTAAAGCTTTTCTTACTAATTCAATATCGGGATGATTTTCTCTGAGGTTTTCAAAACCTGCTCTTTCACCATCTGCAAAATTAATTATGGTATCGTACTCTTTTGTTTTGGTAATTGAAACCGGGCAACTTTCGGCATCTAATTTTTTATATGGCCAGAAGCACCATCCGATTTCATTTCTTTCAAGAGTTTTTCTGAATTCGGTAATCCATTCAGTTGTGTTTTCGCCTGATTCTCCCATCCATATCGGGACATTATGCTTATCACGGAAATCCATATACTCTTTGATAACCGATTCATCCGTATCGGTCCAGTATTTATGAAAAGTGTAAACAAGCTTTGAATCGAAGGGAGGACCAAACACCTGGAAATTACTATCCCACTGAGCGCCTCCCAGAAAGATAAGGTGGTTTTGATCTACTTCTCTGATTGCAGAAACTATCTTTTGATACAAAGGCTCTAAGAGAGGATTTAATTTTTCCTGGTCAAAGTAATGTGCGATCGGTTCATTAAGAAGATCATAACCGATGATAATTTTTTCATTGGCATACTTTTGCGCAAGTTTTTTCCAGATAGCTGCTGTTAATTCCTGGCTTTCGGTGTTTTCAAATAAAAATGGATAACCAAAACTATCATCAATGTTGTCACCGGTTTGTCCACCGGGTGCACAGTGCATATCGAGTATTACAAAAAGATTTTCTTCTTCGCACCATTTTACAGCTCTGTCAAGCAGCTCATAACCAGGACCTTCAAGTTTATCAGGATCGTCATCTGTAACAAATAACCTGTAATTAAAAGGAACACGAACAGAGTTAAATCCGAATTGTTTAATAAACTTTATATCTTCCCGGGTTATATAATTATCTCTGTATTTTTTCCAGAATTTTTTTGCCTCATCCGGACCAATCATCTGGTCAAACACTTCGTAAATAAGTCTCGGTGACGCTGCATATTCAAATTTGAACATATAACCTTCAGGTACTAACCAGTTGCCGAGGTTTATTCCTTTAAGTAATAATTTTTCGCCGGTCGTGTTTATTATTTCTTTTCCATGTACAGAGACAAATTCGTTTTGAGCTGAAGCAAGATTAACTAGAAGGCTTGTTAAAAAAATGATTAAAGCATTTTTTATCATTTTTATTAATGCCTGCTATTTTAAACTGGAAGAAATTGTTTTAACCAATTTAAATCTTGATTCCATAACGTCTGCAGAGTTTGTTCCAACATAAACTTTGAACTCACCCGACTCGCTAATGCTTGTCATTTCGTGTCCGGTAAATCTCAAATCTTTTTCACTTATTTTGAATGATACTTCCTGTTCTTCATCTTTCTTAAGAAATATTTTTTTAAATCTTTTCAGTTCTTTTACAGGACGAGTTACTGATCCCACAAGGTCTTGCACGTATAACTGAACCACTTCCTCGCCATCGAAGTTTCCTGTGTTTTTTATATTTACTGAAACAGCGAGTTCCTGTTCATCCGAAATTTCCGGGCTGCTGAGTTTAAGATCGGAATATTCAAAGTTAGTATAACTTAAACCGAATCCGAAGGGGTAAAGCGGAGTCAAAGGAAGATCGAGATATTTCGAAGTAAAACGATTTCTTTCATTTCCAGGTCTGCCGGTATTTTTATGATTATAATAGATTGGAATTTGTCCTACTGTTCTCGGGAAAGATACCGGAAGTTTGCCTGATGGATTATAATCCCCGAATAATACTTCGGCAATTGCATCTCCCGATTTAATTCCGAGAAACCATGCTTCAACAATAGCAGACATGTTTCGATCAATCCATTCGATTGAAAGAGGTCTTCCGTTCATTAAAATAACAACAACAGGTTTACCGGTTTTATAAATTTCTTCTGCGAGCTTTTGCTGAACTCCAGGCAGGTCAAGAGTGGAGCGATTATTTGCTTCCCCGGTCATATTTTCTCTTTCGCCAATACATAGAATTACAACATCCGATTCGGTTGCAGTTTTTACAGCATCATCAAAATTATCCGTTGACGTATCTTCAATATCACATCCTTTTGAAAAAAGAACTTCAGTTTTGGGAGTAACTAGTTTCTTAATACCTTCTACAATTGTAACAACATCATTTGGATTCCCAACGGCTGCCCAGGGACCAAGAGGATCTTGCTTTGAATCGGCAAGAGGTCCTATCACGGCAATTTTACTTAAATCTTTCTTAAGAGGAAGTAATGAATTACTATTTTTTAGCAGCACTATTGATCGCTTGGCTACTTCGAGTGCAGCATTTTGTACTTCCTGGCTCATTATATTTTTTGTTTCGCGTTCTTTATTGCAATACTTAAACGGTTTATCAAACAGTCCAAATTTAAATTTTATTCTTAAAATTCTTTTAACTGATAAATCTATAGTTTCTTCAGAAACTTTTTTTTCTTTTACCAGCTCTGCAAGATTTGCTATAAACGAACGAGATTCCATATCCATATCAAGACCGGCGTTTATTGAAATAGAAGCTGCATCCTTAAGATCAGAAGCAAAACCGTGATTAATCATCTCACCTATAGAATTCCAATCGCTTACAACAAATCCTTTGAAGCCCCACTCGTTTCTTAAAATCTCGGTCAATAAAAGTCTATTTCCAGACGATGGAACACCATCAATTTCGTTGAATGAAGCCATAAAGGTTTCCGCACCGGCATCAAGTGCAGATTTGAACGGCGGTAAGTAAACGTCGCGTAATGTTCTTTCAGGAATGTCGACTGTATTGTAATCTCTTCCTCCTTCAGCACCTCCGTATGCAGCGAAATGCTTGGCGCAGGCAATTATATTATCATCTGAAAGATTACCCTGGAAACCTCTTACCCTTGCAGCAGCCATAGTTAAACCTAGATAAGTATCTTCACCCGAACCTTCGACAATTCTGCCCCATCTGGGGTCGCGTGCAATGTCTACCATTGGTGCAAATGTCCAATGAATTCCTGCGGAAGAAGCTTCAAGCGCCTGGTATTTTGAGGACCTTTCAACAAGTTCCGGCTCCCAGCTACTCGCTTCGGCAAGTGGAACCGGAAATGTTGTTCTGAAACCATGTATTACATCTAAACCAAAGAGAAGTGGGATTTTAAGACGGGATTCGGTAACAGCAATCTTTTGCAGTTCATAAGTTAGTTCAGCCCCGGTAGCATTAAGGAAAGAGCCAATCTTTCCTTCTCTTATCATTTTTTTATATTGATCCGGCACCTGCACTTTTATTGATGGTCCCCATCCTGAACCATAAGATAGTTGATTTAACTGCCCGATTTTCTCTTCAAGTGTCATTAACGAAAGGACAGAATCAACACGGACTGATATTATTTCCTCAGGATTTTCACGTGAAGACCGGTTTGTAAATCCTGAAACGAGCAATACCGATAATAATACTGTTAGAAATTTTTTTTTCATCGATTGCTTTCTTAAAATTTTTTTATCTTTTTGTTTTTGCATAACGGAAAAGATCTTCCTCCATACTAGATGTTAGTTCTATAACAGGCTCGCCGGTTAAAACTAGTCATAACCAGAAATACCGTTGCAGAAGTTTACTTATTACCGGAGCCTTTAGCATAGAAATTTAGAAATATTTTTACATTATTTATTCAATTTCTGTGCCCCGCACGATTTTTTTTTGCGCTATGAAGATAAAGGATAATATTCAATTTTTTAATTTGAATATAACCTCAAGTTTTTTATTGAGTCTTAAGTACTTATTATTTTAATAAGTTTTATTATTAAATTGATAACCGAAAGAGACGTAATGTTAACAAAACAGGTTACGTAAATGAGATTCGAAAAGTTAGCCTATGTTATAATAAGTACAATACTTGTTATTATTTTCATTCTATTCAGTTATATCTTTTCTCCCATTAAATTCTATAATAACAACTCGGATACAACGAAGAAAATATACTTTGTAGATAATATATCAGCAGCTCACCAAAAAGTAATAAACAGGTTTAACGAAAAGTATAAAGGACAAATCCAGGTTGAAGCTATCAATCTTTCGTTTGATAAATTCAGCACTAATGAGAGGAAAGAACTTCTGGCAAGATACTTAAGAAGCAAGAATGA
Source organism: Ignavibacteria bacterium GWC2_36_12 (assembly GCA_001802795.1). Lineage (GTDB taxonomy): Bacteria > Bacteroidota > Ignavibacteria > Ignavibacteriales > Ignavibacteriaceae > RBG-16-34-14. Next base: position 12,605 of record MGZZ01000099.1, read on the forward strand.
TCGTATAGACATTTTTTCTATAGACCAGATTTGGGTTCCCCGTTTTGCGAAGTGGGGTGTTCCGCTCGATAAATTTTTTAAAGACGATGAGAAAAATGAACTCCTTTCCTTTGCAATGGAAACATGTCGCTATGAAGATACACTTGTTTCAGTACCTCACTATATCGATATCGCCCTTATGTTTTATAGAGATGATATTTTAAGGAATTTTGCAGATTATAATGTTGTTAAAAAAGAAATAGATAATTCAATTACCTGGGAAAATTTTATTCTGTTAAGCAAAAGATTTAACGGCAAAAATCCTTTTTATATTTTCCAGGCAGATGATTTTGAAGGATTGCTCTGCTCGTTTACTGAATTAATGTTTAACCAGGATAATCACATTATAACTGAAGACTCAGTTTATCTTGAAACAAAAGAAGGAAGAAAATCACTTCAGACACTTGTTGATCTTGTAAATAAGTACAGTGTATCGCCGAGGGAAGTACTGCAATTCAGGGAGAACACAAGTTATACTTATTTTGCTAAAAATGATGGAATTTTTTTACGTGGCTGGCCTGCTTTTTTGAGCAGCAACAACCAGGTTTTCCATGATAAACCTGAACTGTTGAAAAACTTAAAAAGGGCTCCTCTTCCTCATTTCAAAGGGTCCGCACCGGGTTCGGTTTATGGAGGATGGAATCTTATGATTTCAAAGTTTTCTACAAAAATTCCCGAAGTAATTAAATTTGCCCAATTCCTCATCAGCGAAGAAGCTCAGAAAATTATGTTTGAAGAAGGCGGTTATCTTCCTGTAAACATTAAGATTTATAACGATAGTGCATATGTTCATGCACACCCGGAATTAAACTTCTACTATAAACTTATGAAAAGAGGGATTCATCGTCCATTTTTGAAACGATACACTAATGTTTCAGATATACTTTCCTATTATATCAATCTTGCAATAAGGAAAGAGATTACAGTTGACGAAGCATTGAGTATTGCTACAGAAAAGATTAAATCCGATGAAATATTTATTAAATAAAAAATTGAAGTATCATGAATAAGAATAAATTGTTAGAAAAGTTTAAACAGTACCACTTTGAATTAAGACATTTAACAGTGCTGTTTGTAATTCTTTTTGCTTTCCAATTAATAGTTTCTTTTATAAACAAATCATCCATAAAAAATTTTATAGGGAATACTCAAAGCTGGTATCAAAAGGATTCGGCTGAGGAACTGGCTAATATAACTTCCACTTCGTTAGAGCTTTTGCTCGAATCTATTAATCCTAAAACAAAACCGGGGAATAAAGAAGCCGATAGGATTATCCAGTCATTTGATATTATTTTCAGTCAGCAGGTGCTTAAACATAACATACAGGAGATTTGCATATTAGTAAAAATGAATGATGAAATATATGCTATCGACGACGGGAAAATTCTCTTCTCGTTTTTATTTGATAGTAACAAAACGCTTCCCATAAATCAAATTCACGAAAAAGCAGTAAGTATGTACAGGGAAATTGAAAAGGAGATTAATGAGAATGAGCAGATAAAAAGTATTTTAACAGATGTTCAAACTTTTCATGTTTTTGTGCCTTTTGTTTTACGTGGCGAGTTTATAGGAACAGTTTACATGAAAAATACACCCGATTTTTCTTTCCTCAGCAGCCAGATAATTGGTAACTATGATGAGACTTCGGTTATATATCTTTCTCTTATCCTTTTAGGATTGCTTGCTATGTATTTTATTTCCTCTTATACAGTAAAGGAAAGAGACGATGCACAAAAGCTGCTTTTAGAGGAACACAAGAAGAATATTAAAAAGCAGATCAATTATGAAAAAGAATTGGTGTTTACCAAAAGGATTTATCACACACACCACAAAGCAGAAAAAGTAATGGGCTTTATTAAGGAAGATTTGCGTTTGCTTTCACCTGAAAATATTAATGCAGTAAAATACCGGGTGTCCAAATACTCAAATTTTATTTCACGTGTTATATATGATATGAAATGGTTTGATCCACCGGTGCATACCATAAGAAATCCGGTTTTTCATACGAATCTTAACGAAGTAATAAAATTTATTGTTGAAAATATCTTCCTTAGGGTTTCGTCAAAGTCTAATGTATTTGAGATAGAATTTGAAACTGATAATAATATACCGCTTGTTCCTGTTAATGAATTTGTTGTGTGGGAAATAATAGAACCGTTAATTCAGAACAGTATAGATCATGGAGGAGACCAGGATATTCGTGTCATAATTAAAACTGAGTATGATGAAAAAACCGGTAAGTCAAAAATAATAATTCGGGATACCGGCAAGGGCATATTACCTGAACTCCTGGAGAAAAATGAAAATGGTATAAAATATCTTTTTGTTGAAAACACTACTACTAAGAAGCCGGGTTTGCAGAATACAGGTTATGGCTGTTACATCGCTTATGAAATGTCTAAACGCTGTGGCTGGGAAATAGATGCAGAGAACCTTCCTGCGGGAGGTACAATATTTACAATAATTATTAAGAATTAATACCGAGGATAAAAAATTGTGGAAAAGAAAAAGATTCACGTTCTGCTTATTGAAGATGAGGAGTATGATGTTAGAAGAGTTAGGAATACAGTAAAACCTTTTAATGAAAGAATTGAAATTTTAAATATTGTTTCGGATGGTAAATCCGCATTAGCTTTGCTGAGAAACGGCAAAAGTAATTACGATGTTGTTGTTATGGATTTTCAGATTGCCGGCGGCGAAATGGGCGAAGTGCTTATTCAGAAAATAAAAGAGCTCGACCATTCGCTGCAAATAATTGTAATTACAAAAATGACCATCAACATAACAGATTACAACTTTGCAAACAGGTTAATAAAAGCAGGAGCTTTCTGGTATTGTACAAAATATCCTGTAGATATTGAAGAATATATTTATCAACCTACGGATTTTGTGATGAGTATTTTTAATGCTTATGAAAAATGTTCACTTGAAAGAGAGAGACTGAAATCGAACCAGAAACTTATTAGGAATATCGAGGACATCCTTATTCAGAAAAAAATTGTTGGCGAGTCTCCCTCGGTTCAAAAGTTGAAAGAAGATATAAAGAAGTTTGCTCAAAGTAACGTTAATACTCTTATTAAAGGCGCATCGGGAACTGGTAAAGAGCTTGTTGCATATAATATTCATTTTAACAGCCAAAGAAAATTTGAAAATTTTGTAATTATTAATTGCGGCAGCCTGCCAAACGATCTCGTTGAAAGTGAGCTTTTCGGATATGAGAAGGGGGCTTTTACAGGAGCCGACAGGAAAAAGTTAGGCTTGTTTGAAATTGCCAACAACGGTACAGTCTTTCTTGATGAAATTACTGAGCTTCCGCTGCCGGCACAGGTTAAAATTTTAAGAGTTATTCAGGATGGAGAAATAGAAAAAATCGGTAGAACAGAAAAACTGAAAGTAGACGTAAGAATAATTGCTGCTACCAATAGGGATATAGAGGAGGAGGTTAAAGCAAAAAGGTTTCGTGAAGATTTGTATTACAGGCTTAATGTTCTTCCAATCTTTGTGCCCGATTTAAAATACCGCAAGGAGGATATTCCTGTTTTGGCGGAACATTTTATGACCAGTATAAGCATAGACATGGTTAAAGATAAGCCTTCAGTTCAGAATGAAGCGATGAAACTTTTAACTGACTACGATTGGCCCGGGAATGTAAGGGAACTTAAAAATGTTGTTCAAAGACTTTTATTCTCTGATGAGAAAATTATAACACCGCCGCTTGTAAAATATGCTTTAGGCATAAACTGGAAGGAAAAAGATAATAATATTATAAGAGAATTTTTTAATTCATCGAAAATACTCTCACTCAGGGAGATGGAAATTTATTTAAGGCAAAAATATTTTCAATTTATAAGAGAGAATTCGGAATCGGATACAGAAGCTGCGGGCAAATTAGGATTGGCTCCTTCAAACTATCACAGGATGGCTAAAGAATTAGGATTAAAATAAACAACAAAAGTCTTTTTGAAAATTTACTTATCAATTTAATAACCTTTCAATTATTAGTTTAATAAAACTATAAAATTTTCTTCCTCAGTGTGATTCAAAATTTACAAAATCATAAATTTTCATTAACTGTCTTATGGTATGTTAGTTGCCAATAGATTGATGTGAGTGGCTTTTTCAATATTACCTTTATAAAAAATTTATGATAAAACCTTTACCATTTGTACATCTCTTCTTATTATTTATAATCTTCAGTTCTCCCCAACAAAATTCTTATGCTCAGGTTGCCTCTCTTGAAGCTACTTTTAAAGTAGAAAAAGTAGATGGAATATTTACTCCGTTTCAAAATGGAATCCCGGTTCCTTCTTTTGAGAAACAAAACAGGCATATTATTGATCTGAAAGGAACATGGACCAAACAAAGATTTAGTGCAGATGACAACATAACATTAGCAAAACGGGATTCTGCCGGCTATCAAAATCTTATTATAGAATCTCAGAACAGGCATCTCGTTGATTATGATGATAGCGGGTGGGAGACAAAACAAATTCCGGGTGTCGAAAACCAGATGAATTCTTATCCGACAGTTCCTGAATATTACGAAAATGGTGTTTGGTACAGGAAAACGATTGATATTCCGGATTCCTTAACTGGTAAATTTATCAAACTAATGTTTTATGCAGTCAATTATGTTGCAGATGTTTGGCTGAATGATACTTATTTAGGATATCATGAAGGCGGGTATACGCCTTTTGCATTTGATGTTTCTTCTGATTTGAATTATGGTGCTGCTAATGTTCTTGTAGTCCGTGTTGATAACCCTTCATGGGGTTCAAGAAATGACATCGTGCCTTATACCAGGGTAGATTGGTTTAATTACACCGGAATTATTCACGATGTTTACCTTGAAGTTTCCGATCCTGTTTCAATAATGCGTACCGACATTGTTCCACAAAATATTGATGGGACAATTCAAACGACTGTTACTTTATATAATAATAGTGATTCCAACAAAGAAGTAGAAGCGTTGATAGAAATTTACCATGCCGGTATAGATTCAAATAATATAAGTAAAGAGCGGGCTTCAGAATTAATAGGAAGCTCTGCAACTGTTACAGGAACTTTGCAAAATACAATTTCTGTTTCTAAAGATTCTGCAAGAGTTTGGCGAACAACCCTCGATGTTTCTGATCCTCTCTTATGGACTCCAAAATACCCAAATCTTTACATAATGAAAGTGATTCTGAAAGCTGATGGAAATATTATAGATGAATATTATACCCAGTTCGGAATTAGAACTGTTAAAACGCAGGAAGAAAAAGTATTGCTTAATAATCAACCTGTTTTCTTCACAGGGGTTGCCAGGCACGAAGATCATCCTGTTTACGGCAGAAGCATACCTGTTGATATTATTTATGAAGATATGCTGAAAGTAAAAGACGTGAATGCAAATATGCTTCGTACTGCACATTATCCTAATCATCTTTATACTTATTTATTAGCAGACAGGTTAGGTATTACGATCGTTGAAGAAATTCCTGTATGGTGGTTTGATGAATCGTTGCCCTGGGTATTACAAAATTCTGTTAGACATATACATGAGCAAATGTTCAGGGAAATGGTATTTAAAGATTATAACCGTCCTTCGATACTTCTTTGGAGTACATGTAACGAATGTAGGGAAGTTGACAACAGGAAAGCTTATATACAAAAAGTTTGGCAGGATCTTAACTTTAAATTTTCCGATGGAAGACTCATAACACAATCTGCTGCTGCTGACAGACCGGGACCCGAAGATCCATCCCAGGCTGCTTGCGATGTTGCAGGCTGGACAATGTATTTCGGCATCTTTCACGGAGGTACATATTACGACGGAACAAGACGCTTTGTTGGATATGCAAATATTGAGTATCCCTTTAAACCTATTCTTGATACTGAGTTCGGTTACTGGTCTGGAGAACAAATTTCTATAAATGGTCAGAATACACAGGTAACGGTTTTCGATTCTACTTTTAAAGCTTTCACCTTTAAAGCATCTGTAATTAAACCTGATGGCTCTTATAATTACGGAGGCTATTTAATCGGTGTTACCTGGTGGTGTATTTTTGATTGGTATACGCACGGGCATCCAAATGGTTTTCAAAGTATGGGTTTGTACACAATGGATCGCTCTACACCTAAGCTTGTAAGAGATGCACTTAAAAATGGTTATGAACCATATTATAATCTTGGAGGAGTTGCTATAATTACTGATGTCGAGGATGAAGAGTCGCTGCAACCGGATCATTTCGCTTTAGAACAAAATTATCCTAACCCGTTCAATCCGAACACTGTCATCAGTTGGAAGGTAGCTGTTGGAGGATATGTTCAGCTAAAAGTTTTTGATGTATTGGGAAGGGAAGTAGCAAATCTTATTAATAAAGAGCAACTTGCGGGAGAGTACAGGATTAATTTTAATGCTGCCGAATATGAACTAAGTTCGGGTATTTATATCTACAAACTTGTTACAAATGAATTTACTGATGTAAAGAAAATGATTTATATAAAATGAAAAAGGTCTGATAAATATAAGGTTAGCAATTATTAAAATAATAATTGATGATTCTTAATTTAATAAGTGAATCTGCTTTTATAATATTTAATCTAATTGGAAGCTTATAATTCATATTAAATAAAGAAAATAATTTAATGGCATCGTTTGTGAGAAGGGCTTTGCAAATAGTGAGGGATTAGAGTGTCAGGAAGTTTTTCGTTATTAGATAATTTAATACTTGTAGCATATTTAATCGTTGTTTTAAGCTTAGGCTTTTATTATTCCCGTAAGGAAAAAAATTTTAACGATTATTTTTTAGGAGGTAAAAACATAGGCTGGTTTGTACTTGGAATGTCAATATTTGCAACAAACATTTCCAGCGAACATTTCATAGGCTTAGCCGGCTCAGGGGCTTCGAGAGGTTTAGCTGTCGGTCAATTCGAGCTGATGGCTATTTTTATTTTAATT
>MGZZ01000100.1 GCA_001802795.1 Ignavibacteria bacterium GWC2_36_12
AACAATCACCCCAGCCTCTGTATAGCTTTACCTTTTTAATTAATTCCTCAAACTTTTTTATATCCTGGTATTTTCCAATGTTCAGGTGATCAGCTGTAACCAGAACGGAATTCTCAATGGCATTACAAAACCTCGTTTTAACTTTCCTGCCATTCAATTCAGCCGTGTTGTTGTCCCCTATAAGAAACTCATTAAGCACTGGTTGATTAATAACTCCAAGAATTGGCTCACCTTTTTTCGTAAGAGCAATTAGCGTCCCGAAAGAAATTGCACCGCATATAAAACTTTTTGTCCCGTCAATAGGATCGATAACCCATTTATATTCAGCATTATTATTGTAGCTGCCGAATTCTTCTCCAATAATTCCGTGATCGGGAAATTCTTTCATTATTATTTCGCGCATTTTTTCTTCGGATTTTTTGTCTGCAATGGTCACAGGAGAAAGATCAGGTTTGGATTCAACATTAAGATCGGTTCTGAAATAATTTTTTATTATATCACCGCTTTTGTCCGCAAGGTATTTACTGAATATTTTGAGGTCGTTTAGTTCAGATATGCTCATTTCTTCTTAGATAATTTTTAATAGTTAAATATATTCCTATCATTAGCCTAAATCAAACAGTATAGGATTAATGTAAAACATATAATATAGAACGAGAACGAAAAAAAGAATAAAAATTGTCCAATCGAAAAAGTATTGATATATTTGATACGTAAAACTGTATAGTTTAATAAGTTTTATAAACTACGGAGAGTTGGCAGGGTGGTTGTCATCGCAAAGCGATCATCGAAAAGCGAGATCCCGCTTTGCGGGAAATGCGGCGGTCTTGTTCATTTAGAAAATTCCTGTAGTAAAAATGTATTGGGTTTATATACTTAAGAGCATTAAAGCAAACAGATATTATGTCACACAAAAAATCTGGTTAAAAGACTGAATGAACATAATTCTGGGAAAACAAAATCGACCAAGGGATATGTTTCCTGGGTAATAGCACACACGGAAAAATTTGCAACTAAATCTGAAGCATTTAGAAGAGAACAAGAAATAAAGAATTTTAAGAGTGGAATAAAATTCAAGCAATTATTAATAACGGAGAGTTGGCAGAGTGGTTGAATGCGGCGGTCTTGAAAACCGTTAAGGATGCAAGTCCTTCCGGGGTTCGAATCCCTGACTCTCCGCTTGCTTTATTTGCACCAAATTTTATAAACTTTTACTACGTTCTCAATACACTTTTGTCAATATACCTTCTTCTAAAGAGGGTATGATTTATACCTTTAAGCATTATCATCCTGATAATAAAGACTTATTAAAACTATAAATAGGATTAAGAAAACGATTGGTTTAATTATTTATCTACTATCAAACAGGTAAATTGGTGGGCATAAAAATTGCCATTATCTGCTATAAAATAATCTTAAGAAAAGAATAAATAAATATTTATCTTATCCCGGATTGCAAAAATAAATTTTCCATTGTACCATAATATTTGAGAACATTAAATGCATCGCCACCTGAATACTGACATTACTCTTGCGATAGATATTGGAGGCACTAATACTGCCTTCGGTTTTGTAGACAGAGAAGGAAACATTATAACTTCATCAACAATTCCTACAAATCCTAACGAACCTGCCGACAAATTTTTCAAAAGGCTTAATTCTGAAATCGAATCATTGCTATCAATTGGAAATAAATATAATCTGGTTGGGGTTGGGATAGGCGCTCCTAATGCAAATTACTTTAAAGGAACTGTCGAACGGCCCCCTAATTTAAAATGGGGTACAGTAAATGTTGTCGAAATAATTAAAGAATATTACCGTGTACCTGTAGCGATAACCAATGATGCAAATGCAGTAGCTATTGGAGAACTGCAGTTTGGCGCTGCCAAAGGCATGAAAAACTTTATTGTAATTACTTTGGGCACTGGTGTTGGTGGTGGCATCGTTATTAACGGCGAATTGGTCTACGGTCATGACGGCTTTGCCGGGGAATTAGGACATACTATTTATGACCCTAACGGAAGAGAATGTGCATGTGGAAGAAGAGGTTGTCTTGAAACTTACGCATCTGCAGGAGGAATAAAAAGAACAGTGTTTGAATTACTTTCCAGTTCTATTGACGAAAGTGAACTGAGAAATTACAACTATGATAATCTCACTTCCAAAATAATTTGTGAGGCTGCGAACAGAGGAGATAAAATCGCTCTGAAAGCATTTGATTCTACAAGTAAAATCCTGGGAATAAAATTAGCAGATGCGGTTGCATTCACAAGTCCGGAGGCAATAATACTCTTTGGTGGTTTAGCTTCAGCGGGAGACATACTGTTTAAGGCGACTGAAAAATATATGAATATGTATATGTTGGACATATTCAAGAATAAAGTAAAACTTCTCCCATCGGGGTTAAGCGGAGCGAACTCAGCAATTCTGGGCGCCAGTGCACTAATATGGAACGAATTAGAAAAACCTAAAGAAATTTCTGTATAAAGAACAAATTTTTGTGCTGCTTCTTTTCTTAGAAAAATTTAATAATTCTTTAAAATCTGCCTCTCACCTATTCTAATTTTAAGTATATCTATTTTTCTTTATTCTTCTTTTGTCTAGCCAGCGTTTCAAAAGTTCTTACACTGTCTTTATAAAAGTTATTAGCATTTATTTTCGTTATATCTAATTTTGCATCTGAGTTGCCTTCCCACCTTCGGCAATAATATATTGGTTCGTAAATCCTGCCAATCTTATAATAACGCGAAATGGCTAACCCGACAGCATAATCTTCGCCATAGCTCACATTTGGTATTTTTATCTTCCTTAATACGGGCGTATAAAAAGCACGTGGAGCACCGAAACCATTAATTCTTAGAATATTATTATGTCCATTTTCCGGTGTCCATTCTTTATGATCAATAATTCCCGGAGGAATCTCGTTTAAGTTAAAATCAGTCAGAACATAAGTTCCAACTACCATTGCTGCTTTTTCTTTTATAAATGTATCGATAATCTTCTGTAAAGTATTTTCGCCTTTATACAAATCATCACTATCAAGCTGGCAGACAAACTTTCCACAAGTAGAATGATGCACGGCTTCATTCCAGCATCCCCCGATCCCCAGATCTTTTCTATCCGGGATCAAGTGAATGACTCTTTTATCTTTTTTTACAAACGATCTAATTATGTCACTGGTTCCGTCGTCAGAATAATTATCAATTACTATTATGTTAAAGGAGAAGTTCGTTTTTTGTTTTAATGCAGATTCTATAGCGCCACTGATTGTTGCTTCACGATTTTTAACGGGAATTATTACAGATGCATCTACTTCAAATTTACCCTCTTCAAAATTTACTTCTTTAGAATCAGGTTCAAGGTAAGCACCGATTCTTTTTAAATGTCCTGTTACTGCATTTTCCATTTCACTCTGAACTTCCTTGTTCTGCGGATCTAAATATTCAAATTGCTTTTCTATAGTCCTTTCATTTTCTCTTTTTTTGATTGAATAAAGATATTCGGGTATTCTGATTATCGGATCGTTTTCAGATATTTTTAAACGAAGATCATAAAATCCGGCATATTTATATTCCTTCTCACCTATTCCAACAGCCTCTTTCATTGTTGTAGTTTTTACTAATAGTAGAGAACCAAAATCGAAATCGTCCCTAATACTTCCCTGCATATAATTGATTACGGGATGAGGAACAAGATCATCATTTATCATTTCATAAAAATCCGAATATACAATTCCCGCGTCGGTTGATACAGCAATTTCTCTGAATCTTTCAATAGCGAACTGCCCAAGTTCAATTGGAATATCATTAAGCAGAATTAATGCAAATCCGGATGAAGTATTGGCAACAATTGTTCTGACTGTTTCGCTTCCAGTGTATTTTCTGGTAACCAAGGTTCGGCAACCATCTATTTTATTCTTACTATCTGCAGTTAAAAGGAAAATCTTATCTACAAAATCTAAATTAAAGAGTTTCTCAACTAACCGATGTGTATGACCGGCTCCATTATAAGGAAGGAAGACTGTTATTTTTTTATCCATTTATTATCCCGTTAAAAAAGAAGAATAAAATTAAGATTATACTAAGTTTTCTTTTTGAAGAAATCAACAAATTTTAATACATGTTAATATATTAAACCGGAAAGCTTTTTTATATTAAATGTGGAGATTAAATATACTATGAATAAAAAAGCTGCTCTTGTAGAAATAAGCACTTCTCATGATGAATGTCTTTACTCGCAATTGCTTTTTCTAGGAGATTCCGGATACGAAGTGGATTTAATTTGTTCTTCCATACTTAAAGATAAAGTATCTGTAATTTCTTCCGGCTTTTCGACTACTTATTATACCTTCGGTAAAAGCATTATTAGTGATTTTAAAAACCTGTTGAGCATTCGTAAATATTTATTAGAAAAGAAAATTAAGAAAGTAATCTTCAATAGCGCAGATGGAATACAGATAAGAAATTTGCTGTTACTCCCATTTCCGAAAGAAATTGAATTCACCGGGATACTTCACGATTCCGAAAAGGTTATAAGGAGCGGCAATCAAAAGTTTATCAACAAAAAAATAAAAAAATATTTTGTCCTGAATGACTATATCCTCGAATATGTTAATTCACTAAAATTAGAAACACAAAAATTTGAAAGTTTTTACCCTGTTTTTCAGCCGGAATATACTTCAGTAAAAATCTCAAAATCTTCAGATGAATTCTGGGTTTGTGTGCCGGGTCGTGTTGAACAAAAAAGAAGAGATTATAACCAGTTATTTAAAAACCTCGCCCAAACACGACTTAATGAAAAAGTAAAGATAATTTTACTCGGCAAACCGGATGATGCCTTTAAGCAGCAACTAAAACAAACATTAAATGAACTTAATCTCACTAATCGTTTTGTCTTGTTCGAAGAGTTTTTAAGCAATGAAATATTTTATTCATATTTAAAATTGAGTGACATAGTTCTTCCTTTAATTCATCCTTCTGCAGTTTGGTTCAATAAATATTTCAGAACACAAATCTCCGGTTCATACAATATGGCTTTTACTTATAAAATACCTTTGTTGTGTGAAGAATCATTCTCCGTTTATGAGGATTTTATCGATACAGGCTTTTTCTACAAAGCTGATAATTTGATTGTAAAGATTAACGAACTGGCTTCCGACAAAAATCATTACTTAAAAGAGAGAAGTGCTATGTACAAATTGCAAAAGTGGAATTACAGTTTTCAAAAGGAAAGGTATATTAAGTTCTTAGAATGTCAGGACACAAATCTATAAAGCATATTATAAATCTTATTATAATTTCACTTCTGTTTTTTTCCAAATTCAGAATCAAGCGGAATAAACTTTGCAATAATAAATCCGGGAATTGTAGCAATGCACACCCAAACAAAGAAATGTTTATACCCGATAATTTCCTGCAGCCAGCCGCTAAACATTCCAGGTATCATCATTCCCAAAGCCATAAAGCCAGTGGCAATAGCAAAATGCGAAGTTTTGTGATCACCTTCAGAAATATAAATAAGGTAAAGCATAAAGGCTGTAAACCCAAAACCATAACCGAATTGCTCTACAGCAACAAGCAGGTTGATAATTAAAAAGTTTGCCGTCTGTGTATAAGATAGATAAACATAAACTATATCGGGAAGATTTATGGCAATTATCATCCACCATAACCAGTATTTAAGACCATTTTTTGCACAAAGAATTCCACCTAATATTCCTCCAAAAGTTAAGGCGACTATTCCAACCGTACCATAAACCAAACCAAGCTGCCCGGTTGTTAAAGCAAGTCCACCTGCTTCAAAAGAATCGAGAAGGAAAGGGGCAGCCAATTTTACAAGCTGAGCTTCCGCCAAGCGATAGAGAAGTATAAAAGTCAGGACTATTCCAATTTTTTCTTTTTTAAAGAAAAAAAGAAAAGTTCTGAAGAATTCTTTTATAAAATTATATGATTTCCCGGTTAAGGAAGGCTTGTCATTTTCAGGATAAGGAAGAACGAATTTATGATAAACAAAAAAGATCACGAACAATCCCGATATAATAAAGAACGTTACCATCCACGCAAAAGGTATATCACCAGCTCTCCCTAAAAATGTTGCAGTTGTTCTTGATTTCAATTTCGGATCTAACTGGATAATTGCAACAGCGGTTTTGCTCCAATTAGATGAATTGAAAATTAACCTGTCCCCTTCAATCAACGATATGCTGTTATCACCCGTTTCTCTACCGAAATTTAATACAATATCCTTTCCTTTTTCAGGCTCCCGGGAAAGTGTAAAATAAACGAACCCTATATTACCGGTTTTCCCTTCTGCAGATATTTCTTTTGTTTCACCAAAATATTTTTTTAAAAAATGTTCGAAATTGGAAACTATATTTTTATCCCACCATGATTGTTCACTATCCACGTTAGACTGACTTGCTGAAGGATTACCGGAAAAAACATAAAAGCCATTTTTTCTGTTAAGTTCTTTTATATGTGCAACTATAGAATCAACTTCTGTCTTTATTCCGGGAACAGCACTGATCTCAAGAAGATTTGTGTGCGATATTATTCTTTGATCATCATCATAAACTTCAGGAAAGTTTATTTCCTCCGGATTAATAAACTTACATGTCCCCAGCCCCGGTTTAGAAACAACATTTATTTCAATAGGAGGTAAACCGCTTGAACTCTCAACATAGCCTGCAAGAATAACAAGAAGCCCCTGACCTGTTATCATAGCCAATCTGTAAAACATTGATCTTATGCCTACAAACCATGCCTGATCATTTTTCGATAAGCCGAGCATATAAAAACCATCAACGGCGATATCGTGTGTGGCTGAGCTAAAGGCAAGGAGCCAAAAGAACGCTAAGGTATATTGAAAAAAATCTGCAACAGGTATTGTTAATGCTACTCCCGCAAGACCTCCCCCGATAACGAGCTGCATTATAATTATCCAGAACCTTTTAGTTTTTAAAAGATCAACTACAGGACTCCATAAAGGCTTAATTACCCAGGGCAGGTAAAGCCAGCTTGTATAAAGCGCAATGTCTGTATTTGAAATACCCATTCTTTTATACATAATAACTGAAACGGTCATTGCTACTACATAAGGAATACCTTCGGCATAATAAAGAGAGGGGATCCAGAACCAGACGTTTCTTTTTGATGGGGATTCAGATTTCATTATATATTGTTAGCGGCAAACTTATAAAATGTTTCAGGAACTAACTTTCAGGACTCAAAATATGAAAATTCAAACGTTAACAAAAACACTCCGTAATTTTGCACATCACAATTTTATTGATAAAATAAGAAAGCCGGATATTTATCCGGCTAATTGTTAGGAGATTGTTATATGGGTTTTTTAATACATTTTATAATTCCCAAACCGCGTACCATTGATACTAACTTAATTTTATCACTAATTTCAAAGTGTTTTATGTATTTTTCTGTATTAATCCAGAACAAGGTATATTAAAATATTACATAATCTTGAATCTTATATGATCGACTTTTAATTTCTTAAACAGATCACCGTTATTTATAAAATGATCGTTTTATTAATTCTTTTACTATTATCGAATACATTATCTGCTGCTGATACTCCTCAGTCAACGGATAATTATCTTTTCCGGCAAATCACAATTAAAGAAGGACTCTCTCAAAGTTCAATCCTGGCAATTATCCAGGACAAAAAAGGATTTATGTGGTTCGGAACTGGTAACGGGCTTAATAAATTTGATGGTTACAATTTTACGGTTTATATAAATGATCCATACGATTCCACCTCAGTATCCGATAATGAAATTACATCGATTTATGAAGACAACGAAGGGTATATCTGGGTCGGAACAACGAAAGGAATAATCAACAAATTTGATCAAACTAATGAAACATTCAAACATTATAATCTTAAATACGATCAAAATTTCAAATCGGTTCTTAAAGAAAATTACACAAGTTATCCTGTTTCATTCGTAAGATATGACAATAATTCAATCACATCTATTAGCGGAGATAAAGAGGGCAACCTATGGGTTGGTACTTGGGGAAACGGCTTGTTTAGATTAGATAAAGAAACGGGTCACCAGCAACATTTCTATAGTAATCCAAATAATCTAAATAGTTTAAGTTATAACAGAATATCAAAAATTATTACGGACAAATACGGAATAACCTGGGTAGGAACCTATGGAGGCGGGCTTAATAAAATTGAAGCTAATCAAAGTAAAAAAAATAAATATGATTATAGTTTCGTCTGTTTTAAAGAAAGTAAAAAAGATCATAGCCTAAGCAGCAATAATATTATTACCGTTTTTGAAGACAGGAATGGAAACATTTGGATCGGGACATATAACGGCGGACTAAGTAAGCTTGAAAGAAGTCAAAAAAATCTTCCGGCAGACAAAATAAAATTCGTACGTTATCTTAAAACAAACGATAAGCTTAGTAAAGCTCTCTCTAAATCAATCATGACAATAATCGAAGATGAAAAAAAACTATGGCTGGGAACATTAGGTGGAGGGTTAATAAATTTTGATCCGTTTACAAACACTTCTATGACTTTAAAACACGAGCCGATGAATGATAATTCTCTTCCGGACAATGATGTTGTTGCACTTGGGAAAGATATATCTGGAGTAATCTGGATAGGAACATCTTTAGGAAGAGGCGTAACTCAACTTCAATTAAATAAGAAAAAATTTAAACACCGTTATAATATTCCCTCCGATCCCAATAGTTTATCTGATAATGTTGTCTGGGCAATTACCGAGGATAAAGAAGAAAATATTTGGATAGGAACTTACAGAGGTGGATTAAATATGTACGACAGGATAAAAAAACAGTTTAAAGTTTTTAAACACAATGCTTTTAATCCAAATAGTCTTCCCGAAAATTATATTCGTTCGCTTACTGTAGATAAACACGATAATTTGTGGATTGGATTCTTTAGTGAGGGTTTAGGAATGTATGACAAAGAAACCGGGAAGTTTATTAAATATAAAAATTCCCCCTCAGATAAAAACAGTATTAGTGCAAACCAGGTTTCAGATATTTATATAGAGAATGACACTCTATTTTGGATAGCAACATACGGCGGCGGTTTAAATAAACTCACCATCTCTGATCGTAATCATTTAAAATTTAAAAATTACCTTAATAATTCTTCCGACAGTCTAAGTATTAGTGATAACCGTACATATACAATTCTAAATGATAAAACAGGAATGTTATGGATAGGTACATTTGGCGGAGGATTAAATTTGTTTAATAAAAAAACTCAGGAATTCAGAAGATTTAAGTATAATCCAAACGACCCCTTTTCCATAAGTGATGACAGGGTAATATGTGTTTTTGAAGATAGAGAAGGGATTATATGGATAGGTACATTTGGAGGAGGATTAAATAAATACAATAGAAAAACAAACAACTTTACAAGGTACGGTCAAAAAAACGGCTTAACAAGTTATATTGTTTATGGAATCCTTGAAGACAGCAACAATAACTTATGGATGAGTACTAATAACGGGATATTCAAATTCAACAAAAATGATGAAACATTTATACAGTATGATCTGGCTGATGGATTACAAAGCCTTGAATTTAGCGGTGGCGCTTATTGTAAAGCACGTAATGGTGAAATGTTCTTTGGCGGTATTAATGGACTAAACAGTTTTCATCCCGATAGTATAAAATTTAATTCTTATATCCCGAACATAGTTATAACTTCCGTTAGAATTCTAAATAACAAAGTGAAGGGGGAGAAGAGAAATATAGTTCTGCCATATAACGAAAATTTCTTCTCGTTCGAATTTGCCGCGTTGAATTATTCGAGCCCTGAAGACAATTTGTACTCTTATATACTGGAAGGGTTTGATAAAAGCTGGCATTACACTGATGCCAAACAAAGAATGGCAACATACACTAATATCACCCCCGGAGAGTACGTATTTAAAGTTATTGGGACAAATAATGACGGGATATGGAACTATGAGGGCGTAACGATGAACATAACAATTCTGCCTCCGTTCTGGAGAACGTGGTGGTTCATAGCAGGCGCTATCATTACCTTGCTTTTTATGATATACTCTTTAAGCACTCTAAAGATCAGGAACCTGCTAATAATAGAAAAACTGAAAACAAAACTTGCTGCCGATTTACATGACAATATTGGCTCCGGCTTAACAGAAATATCAATATTAAGTGAACTCACATCCAGAGAATTAGAAAATGTTTCTGACAGCACTTCTCAAAATCTCAAATCTATTAGTGAAACCGCCCGAAGACTAGTTGATAATATGGGCGATATTGTTTGGGTTGTAAATCCCAGAAGGGACACACTTCACGATCTCATTATAAAGTTAAAAGATTCATACAGTGAAGTTCTTACATATATGGGAATTTCGATGAAAACTACCAATCTTGATAAACTTGAAGACATTAAACTGCCGATGGAATACAGGCAAAATCTTTATTTAATTTTTAAGGAAGGTATAAATAATTCTATTAAACACAGCAAGTGCAGTAAAATAAAACTTGAAGTAAATATAAAAGGTGAAACCCTCGAAATGATACTTCGGGACAACGGTATAGGTATAGATAACAACGGGAAACAACCCGGCAACGGTTTAAAGAACATGGAAAGCAGGGCATCATCAATTGGAGGAGTATTAAAACTGAAATCAGGAACAAATAAAGGTACAACCATAACCTTCACAGGTAGGATTGGAGACATAAATAAATTTTTGCACCTAATTAAAAAGGTTTTTAACCAAAGAATGCCGTTAGTGCAAATTTAAATTCCTTTAGCTTATTAAACTTATAAATTATTATTGAAAGTAATTTTTTAATCAATTTCTTACCATGATAAGTGTAGCTATCGTTGAAGATAATAAGACAATTAGAGAAGGCTTGGCAGCATTAATTAACGGAACTCCGGATTACAGTTGTGTAGGATCTTTCCCGGACTGTGAAAAATTCTTAGCCTTCCTTCCAAAGGCTAATATAGATGTTGTTCTAATGGACATTGGACTCCCCGGAATAAGCGGTATTGAAGGTGTAAAAAAAGCTAAAGAAATAAATTCCCAGTTAAATATTCTTATGCTTACTATATACGAAGAAAGTAGCGTTGTATTTGAAGCTTTATGTGCAGGTGCCTGTGGATACCTGGTAAAAAAGACTCCTCCTTCCAGGCTCCTTGAAGCCATAAGAGACATTTACGAAGGTGGTTCTCCGATGAGCTCTCATATAGCAAGACAAATTATATCTGTCTTTCAACAGAAAAAGAGTTTTAATGGTCATCAATCAACGTATGATCTTACGCAAAGAGAAAAAGAAGTTCTAAACCTCCTGTCTGATGGCTATAATTACCAGGAAATCGCTGATAAAATTTTCATAAGTGTAGATACGGTCCGTCACCATATTAGAAATATTTACAGAAAATTACATGTTCACTCACAATCAGAAGCTGTGGCAAAAGCTATTCGAAAGGGACTGATATAACATTTCCGGGTGAGCGAACAACATAAATATGCAGCTATTTCCACATATCTAAAGAAAGCCACCCAAAAACCGCACATATATGCTGTTGATAAAAAATTCTTTGTTACGTAACTACTTCACAAGGTAATTGAATATTTATTTATAGTTAGCCACTACAAGAGGAGTTACTGTAATGGAGAATATAAATCTGAATGAGCAACCTTTTAATCCTCTCTCTGATCTTATTAGCAACGAGGTTTATGAAATCCTTAAAAGTAGGGGGCTTATTAATGAAACCTCTGTAAGGGATAGAGAAATCCGAAAAAAATTCAAAATGCTGCGGGCTAATAAGATGAGCGCAGGTGATGCAATAGATGCTTTAAGAGATGAGTATCCCTATTTACAGTTCGATACATTAAGAAAAATAGTATACAATGCACCGAAAAAAAATTAAGCATGCTGCTCTCCTAAAAATGCAGTGTAACTCAATCCCTGGAATCCCTCTTTTCTGAGTATAAGCGCCCGCGTAAGAAAGGGAAAGAGGTTTCCGGGGTTGAGTTTAAAAAGAACCAACTTAGAAAAAACATTAGAAGTTAAGCTTATTTAAAATAAAAAAGACATTCCTTCTCTTTAACCAGAAGGAATGTCTTAATTTTTATTATTGACCTAAATAGGATTTTAGATTCTTTGTTCTAGGAGCGTGCCTTAAAGTTCTTATAGCCTTTTCCTTAATCTGCCTTACTCTTTCACGAGTCAGGTTAAATTTCTCCCCGATTTCTTCAAGAGTAGCGGAACGTTCACTATTAATTCCAAAATATAACCTTAATACGTCTGCTTCTTTTTCTGAAAGAGTAGACAAAACATTCTGAACTTCGTTTCTTAAGGATTCACCCATCAGAGTAATATCAGGCGAAGGTTGTTCCTCATTAACCATAACATCAAGAAGATTATTTTTATTATCGTCACCATTCTGGAACGGCGCATCAACAGATATATGTCTTCCATAAAGCTGAAGTGAGTTAGCAACATCCTCTACGTCCATATCAAGTTCCTGAGCCAACTCCTGGGCATTTGGCTTCCTCTCATATTCCTGTTCGAGCTTACTGTATGCCTTTCCTATTTTGTTTAGTTCTCCTACTCTGTTCAAAGGCAAGCGTACCATCCTTGATTGCTCTGCAATTGCCTGCATGATTGATTGACGAATCCACCAAACAGCATAAGAGATAAATTTAAATCCTCTGGTTTCATCAAACCTTTTAGCAGCTTTAATTAGTCCAAGGTTACCTTCATTAATAAGATCTCCCAATGACAATCCCTGGTTTTGAAATTGTTTAGCAACACTAACTACAAACCTAAGGTTTGCTTTAGTAAGTGTCTCAAGAGCATTCTGGTCACCCTTTTTTATTCTTATTGCAAGTTCAATCTCCTGTTCAGGCGTTAATAAATCAACTTTACCTATTTCCTGTAAATACTTATCTAAAGATTTACTTTCCCTGCTGGTGAACTGCTTTGTTATTTTCAATTTAGATCACTCCCGATTGTGAATTTAATTTTATTTTTTTATAAGGATAGACAGCTAATAATTCCGTTTTGTTCCCTGACACAGGATTTTTTAAAAAAAATCGAAAGGGAATATACAGCTTTAAAAGCTAATTATTTAGTCAAAAATAATTCTCAATGAACATTTTTTCTGGAAGATTAGATGCTTTGTAACGAATAAGGTTGTCCTAGGACAAATATTTTTTTGCTCTGATTAGCTTAAAATGAGCTGATTTCAAAGGAATTATTCAATATAGCTTTTCATCATTCTTATTATTGCATTTTCGCACGCTTTACAAAAAGGTTTATTACCTTTAGAAAACATTAAACAATCAATCATTGGTCTAAAAAGCCCTTTTGATTCGTACCCTGCACCTTCAAAAGCCCCCACTCTCCCCCAATATTTACTATTATGAAGAAATTTGTCAACGTCGACAGAATGTTCTTTATCCTTTAGATTGTACTCTTCCTGTGCTTTAAAAATCTCACTTTCGGACACTTTATTTTTCTTTAACTCAGCAATTTTATCATTCAGAGCCTGTCTTTCAGCCTGCCACTTTAAATCAAGGCTATCAAACAGTTCTTTTTCCCACAAAGTTGGGATTTCAATTCCCTCACTTAATATTTTTTCCCACTTAGCTTCATTATTAATTAGAGCAGTTATATTAGGCTCTACAGGTTCAACATCTATATGGAAAAACTCATTATAAGCCACATCGGATGTATAATACTCATCAGCTAAACCGGCAAAAGAATGACCGAATTCATGAAGAAATAAATATTCGTGCCATTGGTTGTCCGTAGTAAATGTAGAAAATAAATTGTAAATCCCTCCACCACCATAACGGCTATGATTTACCATGATCATCAGAGCATCATAAGGAATATGTGATGCCATATCTCTGACCGATTTATTATTCTCTGTTAATAAATATCTCTCAGAGCCGAGAGAATTAAAGGTTAATCCGAGAGCTGTCTTCTTAAAAATATTTGCTCTTCATCTACCCCGCTTTCTTCCGACGGCTTGAATACGGCATAAAAATTAAACTTATCTTTGTAGGATTTATAAGGTTCAAAATTGAAAAAAATATTTTTGAACTTTTCGAAATCATTTTGAAATTTGTTTAACTCTTTGAGCGCATATCCTTCACCCAGGATGACAATATCAACTCTTGTATGCAGATCACCGTTATTCTCATCTTTAAACACTTTGACTGAACTATCCAGCACTTTATCCTTAACTATAACTACATCATTAGGATCAATTTCAGTACTAAATATTTCAAATAACTGATTCTTCCTATCTCTCTTTTCAATGGTGAACCGTATTTTATTTTTAGGATACGGTATCAGTGCTGTTTCATGATACGTTTTTTTAACTCCGGTTAAAGCATCCGAAGATGTTTGGTACTCTCCAAAGTAACTATCAAATCCTTTTGAATAGATCAGAACTTCTGAATCTAAATCATAAATTTTTACAGAATACTTTCCAAAATTAATGGCATCAATTAAGTTTTTAAGACTGCCAGCCCAAATACCGTACTGATAGATTCTGTCGATGCTTATATCTTCTTCAGCATTTCCCATATGATGATAATCTACTCGCATTGTTTGGTCTATAAAATAATCATTAAATGATGGTTGACTCATTGGATGTACTTTTATTATTGATAGAACAAACCACAATGCAAGAATATAAGATTTCATTTTCACCTTGTAAAATTTTATAAAAAATTATTCTTTAAAAAAATTAAGTTGCCCGCTAACTATTATTGAATCAAAAGACTGACCTAAAAGCACAAGTATAGAGTCTGCGATCGGCTTAAGTTGTTTTTCTATGTAATGCTGATAATCTATATCTTTTGGCACGAGTTCAATCGGAACGGGACCGCGCTTCGTGATAACGTAATAAACTATATTACCAACATCGCTGAGCATTCGTGCAGCACGAACCTGCGGAGGTACATTTTTTACATACTCTTCTACATCTTTTCTTAGTCTTTTCCTGTAAACAAGCTTTTCGTCAAAACCGCCTTTGTAAACATTATCAACAAATGTATTCATCCAATTTATTACTTCTTTATTATACAGCACCCTTTCATAAAGTTCAACCTGAAATTCTTTTGCAAGTTTTGTCCAATCCGATCTGACGAATTCCATACCAACAAATTCCAGGTTTTCTTTTCCATCTTCAACAACAAGACCAGCATATCTTTTCTTTGCTCCTGTTTCGGTTCCGCGTGCAGGAGTAATTATAAACTTCCTGTAATACTTTTCATACTCCAGTTCCAAATAAGATTTAACCCCGAATTCATCTTTTAGTCTTAGTGCCCAGTAACCATTGAGTTCCTTAGCAATATTACATCCATTTTTTTGATAATCTTCTCCCACATTCTCTTTAAGTTTCACAAATAAAGAATCAGTATCTCCGTAAACAACTTCATAATCTTTTGACTCAAGATATTTTTTGCTTTGCAATAATAACCATTGCCCGGTCGAAGTAATCGCAGATGGAAGATGCGAGTGATAAAACCTGCAGCCCGTTGAACCCATAACTCCATAAAAGCTATTCATAAGAATTTTGATTGCCTGCGAAAGAGGTTTGACGCCTTGCTTCACAGCCTGAGTTCTTTGTTTGATTAATTGAGTTATAAAGTCCGGCAGGAAGTGTTCTGTTGCCGAAAATTTATAACCTCCCGGCGTAGTAACAGTATTTACATCAAACATCAAACGGGAATATGGGTCTATTTTAAATGTTTGAATTATAGATGGATACAAACTCTTGAAATCCAAAAGGATCACATTATCATATATTCCGGGTTTCGGATCGAGAACATAACCTCCGGCAGAATGTTCGCTTGCTTCAAGATCTTTAATATTTGGTGCAACAATCTTTTTCTTGTGAATTCGCGGTAATAAAAAATGATCGAAAGCCGCCGACATCATACCAAGTCTATCCATTAACATTCCCGATAACTGTGCCCTCTTAATAGAGAGTTCCACCAAGCCTGTTTTTCTAAAAATATCGTGAACAAGAATCGTATCCTGAATGTTATACTCGGCAAGCTTTAGTTTATCCTGTTTAAACAATCTTTCAATCTCAGCAACTTTATTCTGGTCGGGTGAAATTGTTTTACCAATACCGAGAAGCTCCTGCGATACAGTCTCTAATTTAAAGTCCTCGAATGTATGAAACGAAGTTCTCAAAGAAGTAGGACCGTCAAGGACTATCCTTCCGGGGATATTTGCAAAATAATTTCCCTGAGTTCTTTTCCTGATAGTTACCCTTCCACCACTTCTTGCTATATCAAAAGGAATGAAAAACTCCTTGCATTTAGAATCGAGAAACAATAAATCAAATCCTATAACATGCCATCCTATGATGATATCCGGATCAGCATCGCGAAACCAGTTTATAAAATTTTGCAGAAGTTCTTTTTCTGATTGAAAGCCATCAACATAATCCGATAACTTTTCAGATTTGTCTGATAACATGAAAACTTTTTTTATTTCATTACCATTCCTGTTTAAATAAACAGCTATTGAATAGAGCGTATTATTCTTTTCACCGGTTTCAATATCAAGTGAAGCAGCGACAAAATCGGGAGTGAGATTTGTAGGTTTAATTTCGGGATTTGTAAAAGAAAGAAGTTTATCTTTCCATATTGCATTACCTGTCACGCTCATCTGCGCATTTATAGATTTCTCCATTAGAAACCGTCTTGCCGGATCAACATCGGATTCATAAGTAGTTATATTCCTGGAGCTAAGAACTTCTTCGGCAATTTTCAGGTCTTTCTGAGTATTAAAATACAATGCATCAACAGGAATACCCGAAAAGCTTTTCATATTAACATTCTTTCTTTTATAGGGAACGCTTAAGGCAGCTAATATGATCTCCTTTTCAATGAAGAAAACGGGCTTGTTATTATCAACAATTATCTCTACAGGGCTATCTTCCGACCTGCCAATAAAAAACAGAACATTTCTACCTTTTATATCCTGCCATTCGTCAGTTAGTATGAATACTTTTTTTGTCAGGGTTTCCATGATGATTAGTAAAACTAAGTTTATCTGCATCAATAATAAAGAGAGTTTATTCGGGTCTGTCTATAATGGAGAAACAGAAACCCCTTTATAACTCCTACTAAGTTCTAAAAATTAGACTAATGTAATTTTTCCATCAGCGAACCAAATTAACGCTTTCAAAAATTTGGTATTAATTACTTAAAAACAGTGGAATAATTACTAAAGGTTTTTCCTATGATTATTTTGCAGGAATTCGTCTCTTTGGCAAAAGAAAATTTTTCCACCGATATTTAAAGAAATCTGGCATATAAAATGATTTATTCATTGTAACATATAAAATAAATTTTCTTGTTGTTGTATAAAATTGATAAACTCTAATTATATGAATATTGATAATAGGATGCAGAAGCTAAAGCCTAAAATATTGATAGTTGAAAAAGAAAGAATAATTGCAATTGATATCAAAAACTCGTTGCACAGGATGGGTTGCGAGGTAATGGAAATACTCAGTTCCGGCGAAGAAGTAATACGTAAAGTAAAAGAGGAAAAACCCGATCTTATCCTTATGGAAATTACACTTGAGGGCGCCCTTGATGGAATTGAAACAGCGGAAATAATTTCATCGAAATATGACATACCCGTAATTTATTTAACTGCTTATAGTGACAGGGAAACACTTCAAAGAGCAAAAATAACTGAGCCTTACGGTTATCTTATCAGACCTTTCGACTCAAGAGAAATTGAGATAGCAATTGAGATGGCTTTTATAAAAAGAGGTCTTTCCTTTGAGGATAACACTAATCGCCTCTCATATACTATATATACCAATTAGCATATAAGTGTCTAACGTAACAACAGAAATTCACTAAACGAGCTACCTCTCAAAAAACTTTCCCCATTTTAAAGATTCTTTGATTACCTACTTTTAGGAAAACCCGCAAAAGTATCTTAAAATATCTATGTTTTAACCAGAGATCAACTCGCATAAAATTTTCTGAAGCTTCAACGTAATCGGTCCGGGTTTTCCATTTCCAATTTTCCAATTATCAACCTGAATTACCGGCGTAACTTCAGAGATCGTTCCCGTTATCATGCATTCATCAAAAGTTTTTAGTTCATCGGCTTTAATTTCACTTTCCGAAACAGGAATCCCGTTATCTTTACATATTTCCAGAATTACTTTTCTTGTAACACCATTTAAAACAAAATTTGACAAAGGAGACGTATAAAGTTTTCCATCTTTAACTGCAAAAAAATTGGTGTGAGTTCCTTCAGTAATAAAACCAGATCGGATAAGTATTGCTTCTCCAGCATTTTTTTCGACTGCTTCCTGTCTTGCCATAATATTTGGAAGAAGCATTGTGGATTTAATATCACACCTCCCCCACCGGAAATCTTTACATAGAATAACTTTTATTCCTTCTTTTAGTTCATGTTCTTTCGGTTTAAATGGAGTTACAGAAATAAAAACCGTAGGATTTATGTCAGGGATCGGGAAGAAATGCTGTCTCGGGAAAACATCTCCCCGTGTAATTTGAAGATAAACAAGAAGATGTTTTTCTATAAAACCATTAATCTTAATTAGGTCAGCAATAGTTTTATCTAGTTCATCAGAAGCCGTAAAATTTATTTTTAATTCTGCAAGACTTCTTTTTAATCTTTTAAGATGCTCATCAAGCTTAAATAACTTTCCATAGTACCAGCGAATAGTTTCATAAACTCCATCGGAAAACTGGAAGCCTCTGTCAAAAGGAGAAATCTTAGCCTCTTTTCCTTTAAGGATTTTTCCATTAAGATAAAAATATAAATTTTCAGAATTCATCATCTCAAAA
>MGZZ01000101.1:0-699 GCA_001802795.1 Ignavibacteria bacterium GWC2_36_12
AGAACTTTATCACCTTTAGAGATGGCATCTTTATGTATTTGAAGAGTGTCTTCACCATACTCAAGTGAATAAGTTATGCTTTCAGTTTCGGCAGGAAGCTTTCCTTTCTTCCGGCAAGGAATAAAACCAACATCAAGCTTTTCTGCCAGGGAAACTCCAAACATAAAGCCCCGTGATTCAATTCCAACTACCTTTGTTATGTTCTTATCCTTTGTAAAATCGAAAAGACGTGTAATAGTTTTTTTAAGCGCAACAGGTTCTTTAAGAAGAGTCGTAATATCGCGGAACATAATTCCTTTCTTAGGAAAATCTTTTACGCTTCTAATGTATTTTTTAAGATCGTCCGGCATTCTTTACCTCATTTTTTTTAAGAAGAAAATCTTCAATACCTTTTTTGAAATCTTCTGAAGAACGACTTATCGTATTTAATCTTATACAGTAATCAACTGCTTCATTAACATTAAGATTTGAAATATCCGATATCATTTTTTTTGTAAATTTCATACTGAAATCTGAATTAACTGCAAGCTTGTTGGCAAAACTTTTTGCTTCGGTTAAAGCATTGTCGGCAAGAAAATCTACCAGACCCAAATCGTTGGCTTCTTGTGCATCCATTATATCTCCGGTAAGAAGGAGTTGCTTTGCTTTCCCTTCGCCGATTTTTTTAATAAGAAAGATAGATACTATGGCAGGTATAAA
>MGZZ01000101.1:713-21429 GCA_001802795.1 Ignavibacteria bacterium GWC2_36_12
CAGAATATCCAAACTTTGCATTGCTTCTATCTGCAATAATAAAATCACATACACTTGCCAAGCCGCAACCTCCTGCTATAGCAGCTCCATTTACAGCGGCTATAGTTGGAACCGGGAATTTATATATATCGAGAAATAACTTTGCAAGAGATTCGGAGTCTTTCTCATTTTCGATGGAATTATAGTCTTTTAATTTGTTAAGATATTCGAGATCGGCGCCTGAACAAAAGCTTTTTCCCTCACCTGTAATTATTAAAATCTTAATTTCGATATCGTCTTTTATCTCTTTTAACTTGTCTTTTAGCTGTGCAACAAGCTCAGGGTTAAGTGCATTCCTTTTTTCAGGACGATTTAAAGTAATAATGGCAACCTGATTTTCTTTTAAATATTTTATCATCTTTTCTCTTAAAAGAGATTTACAATAAAATACATTTGTAAATAAGTAGAAATAAACCCGACTAAGGCACCGGCTGTTACCTGGGCAAGAGTGTGCACTTTACGAAATATTCTTCCCCATCCAATTAAAACAATTAACGGCAAAAATAATAAAGATTGCCATCCTGCAGCAAAACATAAAGCTGCAAAGGGACCTGAAGCTCCCATCGTGTGTGCACTTATTTTCCAGATTTTATTTATCAGCATAATTAAAATTGTATTGGAAATATAACAAAACCATAATGCTGTTGAAATAATATTTATTTCATAAAGAAGAAGAATTGCGAATCCAAAAACATAAATTAGGGTTGAAATCAAATACGGAAGAGTTCTTTCTTCTTTTACGCTTGCGTCTGAATCAGCAAGCTTTCCTTTTTTTCTTAAATAAAGGAAGAGGATAATGTGGAATGCAAAGCCAAAGGTAAAAGCAACAATCAGCAGGATTACTCTTTTGGTTAAATCACTTTCGAAAGCAAATGCGAAATAAGTAAAGAGAATAATCGTAAAAGACGGAGGGACAAATAAAATGGAAATAATCCTGGCAAGATGATAATAAAAACTGTTAACCAATCAACAAAAAAGTTTTCTGAATGAAGAAAAGGCTGAACGCTTTGCTCGCATTGAAATTTTAAACTGCAACTTTATAGTCTTCCAGCTCTTCGAGATATTTTAGAAGAATATCTTCTACAGGTTTATATTCCGTAATCGTCATCAGCCTATTCCTAATCTGCGAAGCATTATACAATCCTTTAAGATAACCAGAATAAAATTTACGATGTTCCAGTACTGCTCTTCTCTCTCCTTTTACTTTAACAGCAAGCTCAATATGACGCAGAGTAGTTTTAATCCTTTTTGCAGGATCAATTAAAGTAGAAACATATCCCTGGGTTAATAATTGTTTTGCGTTTTCAAATATCCATGGGTTTCCAATCGCTCCTCTCGCAATCATTACACCATCTGCATTTGTTTCATCAAAGGCTCTTTTAACATCGTGAGCTGTAAGAACATTTCCATTTAACACAACAGGGATTTTAACGGCTTCTTTAACTTTCCTGATCCATTCCCAGTAAGCTTCTCCTTTATGCCCCATGGCTCGCGTTCTGCAATGAACTGTTATCGCTTTAACTCCGGCATCTTCCATTCTTTTTGCAACATCAACAATGTAAATGCTGTTGTTGTCCAATCCCAATCTTGTTTTAACAGTAACCGGAAGGGAAACAGAATCAACTACTGCTTTTACAAGCTTCTGCATGTAAACTGGATCTTTAAGAAGTCCGGCACCGGCGCCACATGCAACAACATTTTTTACCCAACAGCCGGCATTGATATCTATCAGGTCGGGATTCTCAGCTTCTGCAATTCTTGCTGCACCAACCATTGAATCGATGTTTGAACCATAAATCTGTATTCCGACAGGTCTTTCTTCATCTATAATTCTTAATTTTTTATGAGTCTTTTCAGAAGCACGAATTAATCCTTCCGAGTTTACAAACTCTGTATAAACAGCATCGGCACCAAGTTCCCTGCAAACCAGTCTGAAGGAAATATCGCTTACATCTTCCATAGGAGCAAGCAGAATTGCTTTTTCTATATTTACTTTTCCGACAGAAAACATGTGATTCTTTTCAAATTTTACTGTAAAGATAAAAACAATTAGCGAAAGTAACGAGACAATTCTTAATTCAATATTTATGAATTACTTTAATTACAAATCCAATATTACGTAATATCGTTTGATTTTCTTTTAACACCATCTTATCTAAAAATACTATATTAGCATTGTAGTCTTTCTCCCTTTTTTAGCAACTGAAAATAGTGTGATTTGAAAAAATATTTAACCCATAGTTTTAACACCGATGATGCAGAACTTATTTCAGTCATTGATGAATTGCCTCTCTGGTCGGCTCCATTTGGTCTGAAGTTGCTCGATACAATTAAATTGTCGCATAACATCAAGGCACTTGATATCGGGTGCGGGTTAGGTTTTCCCGTTATTGAACTCGCTCAAAGATTGGGTGATACTTCTAAAGTATTTGGTATCGATCCTTGGGAAAAAGCAACTGAACGTACACTTTTTAAGATTAAGAAATACGGAATCAATAATGTAGAAATAATTCAAGGCATCGCCGAGGAATTACCTTTTGAAGATTCCTTTTTTGATCTTATCGTTTCAAACAACGGTATCAATAATGTTCAGAATATGGAGCTTGCTCTCTCGGAGTGCGCCAGGGTAAGCAAACCAAATGCACAATTTGTAATTACACTCAATCTTGAAGATACTATGATAGAATTTTACCAGGTATTTGAGAAGGTGTTAGAAAATAATAATTTGAATAGCGAGATTGTTAAAATGAAGGAACAGATATATTTCAAAAGAAAACCATTAAGCGAGATGAAGGAATTAATTACGTCTATTGGATTTAGAATAATAAATATTCAGCATGATAAATTTTATCTTAGATTCGTTGATGGATTAACAATGTTCAATCATTCATTAATTAAATACTGGTTCCTTGATGGATGGAAAAGTATATTAGACGGTGTTCACTTAGAAAAAATATTTAACGAGGTTGAAACAGAACTAAATGATATAGCAAAAGAAAAAGGTGAAATATTGTTAACCGTCCCTTTTGTTACAATTGATTGTAGAAAAGATAAATAATCTTAGTAAAGGATAGGATAAAAATGTCAGCTTACATAATCGTAGAAGTTGAAGTAAAAGATCCAATAAAGTACGAGGATTACAAAAAATTAACGCCGGCTACTCTTGAGCCTTTCGGAGGAAAGTTTATTGTCCGCGGAGGGAAAGCCGAATTGATTGAAGGTGAAAAGGAGCCGGAACGTGTTGTTGTTTTAGAATTTGAAAATGCAGAAAAAGCAAAAGCCTGGTGGAATTCTCCAAAGTACAGCGAAGCAAAGAAAATACGGCATGCTGCAGCCAATTCAAGAATGATTCTTGTAGAGGGTGTCTAACACTAAATAAGACTTCTTAAAAAATTATAAAACCAGAAAAAATGATTGATAAAAAAGAATTAAAAAAACAATACAAGCAGACTCTTCAGCCAATGGGTGTTTACCAGATTAAAAACCTGGTTAACGGAAAAATATTTATAGGAAGCGTTAAGAACCTTCCGGGAAAATTAAACAGTGTGAAGTTTCAGCTCGAAAATGGTTCCCACATGAACAGTGAATTACAAAAGGATTTTAAGAATTCAGAAGAGAAAAGTTTTTCTTCTGAAGTTGTTGATTATCTCGAACCGAAAGAAGATCCTGGTTATGACTACACAAAGGATTTAATGGTGCTTGAAGAAATGTGGGTAGAAAAACTCCAGCCTTTTGATGAGAAAGGATACAACAAAAAGAAAAAAATAGCGTAATGGTTCTCATTATTATTATCATTCTTAACTATAAAAATCATGAAAAACTTTATAGTACCTAAGATATTTTTCCTTATGATATCAGTTCCAACTGTTTTATTAGCTTTTACTTATAATATTTCAGAGGAGCAATTGGTAAGAGTTTCATATATAAGCACTGTCGATAATCTCGAGCGCGACTTTTTTCTTTACTTGCCGAAAGGTTATAATGAAAATCCCGAGAGGCAATGGCCGGTAATTTTATTTTTACATGGCGATGGCGAACGGGGCAACGGTAAAGATGAACTTGATTATGTTTTAACCCACGGTCCCCTTTACGAAGCATGGATACAGAAAAGAGATTTGCCGTTTATTATAATATCTCCCCAACTGCATATGTTCGGAAGGGATACACTGGGCATTGATTTTCTTACCAACCGTGATCCTAATAAAATACCAAAACGTTTAAAGGAAGGTGTTTCTGAACGCGAACCTGATTTTGTTACCGATTATCCAATGGAAGGTACAACACCTTTCGAAGATTTTACGGATGAATTACCTAAGTCAAAAGACGGATGGAATCGTGTTGAAGATGATTTGCTAAGCATTCTTAATATTGTAACTACAAAATATAATGCCGATAAGAACAGAATATATTTAAGCGGTCTTAGTTATGGAGGGTTTGGCACATGGTATATGGCAAGTAAACATCCCGAACTGTTTGCAGCAATAAATCCGATTGTCGGTTGGGGACATCCTTCGCTAATGGAACCGATTGCCAAATATAAAATACCTGTTTGGACTTTTGCCGGTGGAAGAGATAATGGCGATGAGAAAGTGGAATACTTCCTTAAAGGTTTAAATAAATTAGAAGAGCTCGGAGACCCGGAAGTTCTTTTTACAATTCACGAAGATATGGGACATGATACCTGGAAACGTGTCTATGCCGGAGAAGATATTTATAACTGGTTTTTAAAACATTCAAAATAAATTTACAGGCTGTTAGCTTTGGGATGGATATTAGGCATTTTGGGAAGTTGTTCAGATCATAAATTACAAAAACTAAAATCTATACATCCTACTTCACTTCATTCCTTTATTTCAGACAAAATTTATATAGCCGCCGGCGGTATTCCTGAAACCTGCTTAAGCTCAAAAAGCACAGATAGCTCGCCTGGTTGGCTTGCCTGCGGAGTTGGAATTAAATATGAAAACGGTAACGCCTCCTTGATGAAAGAAAATGATTGGAATTCAGAATTAATCAAAAAAGATTTTTCTCAGTATAATTTGAACGGACACTTCGCAGCTGTAAGATGGAATAATGATAAACTTGAGTTATTCACAGACCAGTTAGGCGTAAGAAATATTTATCTTACAAAATTAAATGATTGCATAGTCTTCTCAACAAGGCTCGATTGGATTTCAAAACTAAATAGAAATATTTCTGTTGATTGGGAAGAACTCGGTGCAAGATGGTTCCTGGTGAATCAACTTTCCGATAAAAGTATTTTGAAAAATGTTGAAAGAATTAACCAGGGTGGAAAAGCAGTATTTAATCTTAGCCCGTTTTCTGTAGAGGTAATAAATAAACCCTGGCATCCTGGTTTTGTTCCTTCACATAATGATAAAGATTTAAAATCAACTCTAAGTGATTTTACTTTGTGTGGACTTAAAAGTGATAGGAAATTATCTTTGGCACTCTCCGGTGGGTTAGATTCACGCATTCTACTTGCAATACTAATGTCGTCACAGTCGAATAGCTGGTCTTTACATTCATTAAATAGCCGGGAAGATCCCGACAGAAAAATAGCTGAACAAATTTCTAAAAAACTTAGCATTGATCATTTTTTTTGGGAATACTCATTAGCTCCTATTGATAAAATTATTAATCCGCTAAAAGATTTTATCGGGCAAACAATGCTAACTGTTCCCGCTTCTGCTTTTTTGAATGTTCAGTTTTATCCCATGCTTTATAATCAAAACAAAATTGTAATTGACGGTTCCTGGGGTGAAATAGCAAGAAGACGCTTGTTTGTTGGACTTAAATTAAGAGGAGGAAAAGCAATTTATAATAATGATTATACCGGATTGATTCCCTTTTTGCAAAGCGGTCGCCCAACATTTTTTGCCAATGATTATTATCATTTCATGCAAGGCACTTTAGAAAAACATATAGAAAATTTTTGTATATCCATGCCTTCACCTAAAGATTTTGGAATAGATAACTGGATCGATTTATTTGCTTTAAGAACCCGCTTGCCTAATGCTTCTGCACCGGAGCAGGTAAGGTCCGATAGTGAATTTATTAATTATATGCCTTTCATTCAGCCGGATTTCTTAAAGAAGGTATTTGAAACTCCTGTCCTTGAAAGAAAGAACAGCAAAATTTTTCACAAAATTATTGACGATAATTCTCCAAAGCTTAAACACTTCCCTCTTGTTAAAGACGGTATAATATATCCATTCAGGTTAGGAACTGTACCTGCTTCAATTTATATGAAGATTAAAAGAAAACTTGGCTTTGTTTATCATGATAAGATGGTTGAGAATTTTCTTAATCATCTTTCAGATTTCATCCAGGATACGATTCGCTCTACAGATGTAAGATCATCAGGTTTTTACGATTATAAAAGAATAACTGAAATTACAGATGGCTATTTTCTGAAGAAAGATATGAATTATGCACGCGATCTTAACTGGTGGCTAAGTTTTGAAATCTGGCGAAAAACTATAACAAATGAGTAAGTGTATTTAACTTTAAGTTCCAAACACCTTCCATATAAAAAAATAATTTGTAAATTTATCCCGTAGGTTCCCCGGTAAAAGAAATATGACTAATACTATAAAAAATAATTTGCATAGCGGAAAATTTATTGCTGAAAAGCTATGGGAAACCGAAGAGAGTTTACGTGTTCTGATGAACTCGAATCCTGAAGCGGTTTTCATACTGGATACAGAAGGAAACTTTATTGCGGCAAATGAAAAAACTGCACAAAGATTTGGAAAACCGTTAGAAGATCTTATCGGCACAAATGTTTTTTCCTACCTTACTCCTGAACTTGCAAAAAGCAGGAAAGAAAAGGTTGATGAAGTTATACATACGGGAAAGCCGGTAAGGTTTGATGATTCGCGCAACGACAGGTTTTTTGATAACTATTTACATCCTGTTTTTGATTCTGATGGAAATGTAATAAGAATTGCTGTATGGGTAATAGAATTTACTGAAAGTAAGCTGGCAGTCGATGCGCTTAAAGCAAGCGAAGAAAAGTTCAGGGAGCTTGCTGAGAATATTGAAGATATTTTCTGGATCAGGAAGGATAATGAAATAATTTATGTTAGTCCGGCTTACGAAACTATTTGCGGGAAGAGCTGTGAAAGCCTTTACGAAAATCCCAACTCATTTTTAGAAGCAACTCATCCGGATGATCTTCAGCAGGTTATCAGTAGTCTGAATTCGGATCAGTACACAAAAGAGGGTTTGTTCAATGAAGAGTTCAGGATAATTCGTCCCGATGGAACAATAAAATGGATCTGGGCAAAAACTTTTCCTGTAAAGAAAAACGGAGAAATAATAAGAACTGTAGGAATTGCAGAGGACATTTCATTAAGAAAAGAATATGAGGAAAAAATAAACGAAGCCCTTATTAAAGAAAAGGAACTGAACGATCTGAAGTCAAGATTTGTATCGATGGTGTCGCACGAATTCAGAACCCCACTCGGACTCATACTTTCCTCAACAGAATTGCTGCAGAATTACGGCGATAAATGGGAAAAGGACAAAAAGGAGGAAATGTTTGAGAAAATTAAGAAGGCTGTAGATAATCTTACCGGACTTATGAAGGATATTATTGTTTTGAACGAAGAAGAGTCCGGTAAAATTAGAATTACTCTCACTGAAATCGATTTTATAAGTTTTGTAAATGAATTGATAGAAGAAATTAAAATAAGTTCACAAGAAAATATCTCCATTAACTTTCATCATTCCGTCAGTTCATTGAAGATAACAACTGATAAAAAACTTCTTCGCCAGATATTTCTCAACCTAATTTCCAATGCGGTAAAATTCAGTTCTAAAAAAAATAATGTTTATATAAATCTTACTTCGGATCAGTCAGTATTTACAACCGAAATTAAGGATCAAGGAATCGGTATTCCTAACGATGACCTGGATAATATTTTTGAACCCTTCATAAGAGCGAAAAATACCGGAGAAACAAAAGGAAGCGGCTTAGGGCTTTCGATAGTTAAACGTGCTGTGGAACTTTTGAATGGAGAAATAAAAGTAAAAAGCAAATTAAATGAAGGAACAGTTTTTACGGTTTCGCTACCGATTAAACATAATGATTGAATGAATGGATGAATGAAATTAATGTAATAGTTATTCAATCATTCAATAAAGATTATGGAAAAGATTTTAATAATAGAAGACGATAAAGCCTACATAGAGAACATAAAAATTCTTCTTGAAGAAGAAGGTTTTAACGTTACTTCTGCAGTAAATGGTTTTGATGGAATCGAACTGGCTAAAAACGAAATCCCTAATTTAATTATTTGCGATATTATGCTTCCGGATGTTGACGGCTATTCCATTCTTAAAGAATTAAGAAGAAGAGAAAAAACAAAGTTTATTCCATTAATATTTTTAACGGCAAAAGCTTCAATGAGTGATCTGCGAATAGGTATGAACTTAGGTGCAGATGATTACCTTACAAAGCCGTTCAGGGCTGATGATCTTCTTACTGCAGTAAGAACAAGATTGGAAAAAGCAAAGCTTGTATTTGATCTACTCAGAAAATCGGGGGATCAGCCACAAAGCAAAACAAAACTTGAAACCGATGATTATATATTTCTTCCCGGTAAAAATAATTATGAAGTTCTTACGGTAAACAATATTGTTTGTGTCGCTTCTGAAGGAGTATATTCAAATGTATATTGTAATGACGGAAAAAAAGTGCTCGTGCGAAAATTACTAAAAGAATGGGAGGAAACTTTACCTGAAAAGATTTTTCTCCGTGTTCATAAATCAAGTATTGTAAACCTGAAATATTTAAAGAAAGTTGAAAAATGGTTTAACGGGGCTTTTAAGATTTACTTAGACCAATACAATGAACCAATTATCGTGAGCCGCAGGTTTGCTGCAAGACTGAAGAAAAGTATTTAAAGTTCAAGTTCAAGAAGATGAAAGTCTTTTCTTGCACTTGCTCTTGCACTTGCGCTTGTTCTTCCCTCCTCTACCTCTCATTACATCTAACGACCGGATATTACATATTCATTCTTTTCTGAGTACTATCTATCCATTTTTGGTACGCAGAAAATATTCCTCTTTCTAAAACCATACAAATGAAAAAAATACTGATACTTGAGGGCGGTAGAGCAATAAGCAATATGATCAGCAATTTTAATGAAAGTGAAAATTATAAAGTCTTGCTGTCTGTTTCTTTCCCGGGAAACGGCAATTTAAAACTGCCGGGCGAAATTCCCGACCTGGTAATTGCTGATTTAACTTCGATTAAAAAAGAGAAGGTTGAATTTCTTATGCTGTTAAAGAGTAACCCGGTCATTTCTATGATTCCGTTTCTTTTAATAACCTCGAATAAAGGGAAGGAAACTCCGGGCAATCACACTGAGCTCAGAGAAAATTTTCCTAAGCAAAATTATTACTTAAACAAACCTTTTTCAAAAGAAAGTTTGTTAACCTTAGTTATGAGGATACTTAAACAGTATGAAAGTATAAGTCCCTGGTAGATTATTCTGTCATTATCCATTTTCTCTTGTTAGGTACTAATAAGCTAAATCCATAATTAAAAAAGGAGAAAGAAATGTTAAAAAGATTCCTGTTACCCGGTATTATTTTCTTGTTGATAGCTAACATTGGTTTCAGCCAGGAAAAAACACTTTACCAACGGCTTGGTGGTTATGATGCAATTGCTGCCGTGGTTGATGATTTCGTTATGCAACTTGCAACCGATCCTTCCCTCGGAGCTTTCTTTAAAGGACATAGTGAGGATTCAATAAAGAAAATAAGACAACATGTGATCGATTTTATTTGTAATGCTGCGGGAGGTCCCTGTTCTTATACCGGCAGAGATATGAAAACTTCTCACAAAGGATTGGGAATAACGGAAGCTCAATGGAACAAAAGCGTTGAATACCTGAAAGCAACTTTAGACAAATTCAAAGTTACCGAAAAAGAACAAAATGAATTATTTGCTGCAGTTTTTTCTGTAAAAAATGATATCGTTGAAAAAATGTAGGTGCTGATTAAAAGATGACATCTTCTAGCTTGTACAAATCCTTGCAGAAAGATGTCATTTTTAAGGATTAAATTATTAACTAATCAAAAAAATAACAAAAATAAAAGGAGGTCGTTATGTCACTCTCAATTTATTTCAGACCAAAGTCAATGAGCATCAATCAATACGATGATATAATAAAGAGGTTGGAAAAAGCAGGTGCGGGAAATCCTAAAGGAAGATTATACCATGTTTGCTTTGGAAGCAATGGTAGTTTACATGTTCATGATGTGTGGGATACCAAGGAAAATTTTGAAAAGTTCGGACAAACTTTAATGCCAATTCTTAAGCAGGTAAATGTTGATCCGGGAGAGCCTGAGATTAAAGAGATTCACAACATTATTTGAAAGATAATTCGTTTTATTTCGCGGAAACAATAAGACAAATAATTTTTAAACAAAATAAAGGATAAAACCATGTATAAAAAATATTTTAACCTTCTTTTGCTTCTTTTAATTGTTAGTCTTGCGGCTTGCCAAAGCAAACAGACTAATGAAATGGAAGAGCATCACAAAGCTGCTGCTGTCAAAATAATTGAGATATTCGATGGGGGTAATGTTGATGAACTTGATGATATTATTGGCGACAATGCTGTTGAACACCAGATAGACACATCTATAACAAAGAAACAAGGACGTGAAGCAGTTAAAGAAACATTCAGTTATTTTCATAAAGTTTTTCCTGATATGAAAACTACAATTCATTCGATTGCAGTTTCAAATGATACTGTATTCATTTATTCAACATCTGTAGGTACAACTGCAGAACCGTTTATGGGAATGCCAGTAAATTATAGGCATACAGTTTCCGGAGTAGATGTAATAAGATTCGAGGGAGAAAAGGCAGTTGAACATTGGGGCTTTATCGGTTTTGAAGATATGATGAAGATGATGCAACAGCCAATGATGAATGATACTAAATGAAATCAGAAATTTATAATCAACTGTGAGAGGTGATATTATGAACGAACAACAAAATCTTAAAACAGTAGAACAGATATATGAAAACTTTCTTAAAGGAAATCTCCCGGGAATATTAAACAGTTTCTCCGAGGATATAGTTTGGAAAGAGCCGCCTCATGGACCGGCTCCTCTTGCAGGTACATTTAGCGGCAAAAAAGAAGTAACTGATTTCTTTATGAAAATGAATGAAGCTTTAGAAATTCTCAGTTTTGAATCCAGGAAAATTATTGCACATGAAAATCTTGTAATAGCAATATGTTATTATCAGGCAAGATCCAAAACTACGGGTAAGCAGTGGGAAACCGATTTTGTGGAAGTGTGGAAGTTAGAAAACAATAAAGTCGTTGAATTCCAGATATTTAAAGATTCTGCCGCAGAGCTTCTGGCATTTCAGCCAGAAATAATTGATAAAGTTATATAGAGTGCAACAGAATGATCAACAAGAAAAAAAAGGAGTTCGTTATGTCATCAGGAGAAACAAATGATGAATTTCGGTTTTGATTTTTATTGAATGACCATAATTATAATTTACAAAAGGAGTCTATATGAAAAGCTTATTCATTCTTTTCAACTTAACCTTATTGTTTATCCTTAATGGGTGTACTCAAATAAAAGAAGCGGACATTGAAGCTGAAAAATCAAAAGTGAAAGAAGTTGTTGACCAGTTTGAGCAAGTTTGGGAACAGGAAGACATGGAGTTGTTCTCGATAATTATTGCTCATGATCCCGGCTCGGTCTTCTACGGAACGGATGCCGCAGAACATTTCGTGGGATGGGACGTATTAAAAAAAGCAGCAGAGACAATGTTCCCGGCATTCGAAAACATTAAAATCACCGTCAGAGACCAGGTCATCAAGGTTCATTCTTCCGGTAATGTAGCATGGTTTTCACAGATATGGGATTGGGATCTAATAGCTGAAGGGCAGCCTGTTAGCGTACCGGACTGCAGGTTTACCGGAGTTTTGGAGAAACGAAATAACAACTGGGTGTTTGTGCAATTTCACAATTCTGTTCCTGTATCTGGACAAGCAGCCCAATATTAACAATTAATATCAATCACTTAATCAAAGGAGTAAAAAATGTTAAAACGATTCTTGTTCCGCAGTCTTCTGGTAGTACTTTTTGTAGGTACAAACTTTAGCCAGGAAAAAACCCTTTATGAGCGACTTGGCGGCGTAAAGCCAATTTCATTAGTTGTTAACGATTTTATTGATCGCCTTGTTGCCAACGACGTTCTGAATGCAAATCCGATGATAAAAGCAGGGCGCAATCATTCACCAGATGCCTATCTTAAATTCCAGGTAACAAATCTTGTTTGCCAGGTAACCGGTGGACCTTGCGTTTACACAGGATTAGGAATGAAAGAATCTCACCAGCACCTTAATATTACGGAAAATGAGTGGCAGGTGATGCGGGACGAGTTCAAAAAATCCCTTGATAAATTCGGAGTTCCTGATAAAGAACAGAAAGAACTTTTTGATATTGTTGAAAGCACAAAAAAGGATATTGTAGAAATGAAATAACAACTCGCATTATTGCAAGCAAGTTCAGCATGACAAGTGCGTAAAGTAAATAACTAATTAACAAATAATAAATAAAAAATTATTCGGAGGTATAACATGTCGGTTCAGGAAAACTTAAAAATAGCAAAAGCATTTTACGATGAATTTAACAACCGTAATTTTGCTAATGTTCAAAAATTGGTAGATGATAATGCAGAACTCAAGCTAATTCCTTTCAATGCAAAATTCACCGGCAAGGAAGGTTATTTGCAGCTTTCTCAGGGCTGGGCTAATGCTTTCCCTGATGGACGTTGCCATGTTACTAATATTGCAGCAAGTGAAGATGGGGCTGTTGCTGAGTTCGCAGGTCGTGGTACACAAACGGGAACCTTCATGTCCCCTGGAGGAGATATAATGCCTACAGGGAAAAGAGTTGATGTTCCTTTCTGTGATGTATTCAAAATTAAAAATGGAAAAATCGTTTCTTATAATTCTTATTTTGATTCTGCTACTTTTATGAAGCAGCTTGGATTAATTCCGGAAAAAGTTTAAAATAAAACTTAATTAAATTCTTTCCGCCTGTATCCGGCGGAATATATTTGTAGAGCAACGGTAATCCACTTATGCAAAA
This sequence comes from Ignavibacteria bacterium GWC2_36_12, assembly GCA_001802795.1. Classification (GTDB taxonomy): domain Bacteria; phylum Bacteroidota; class Ignavibacteria; order Ignavibacteriales; family Ignavibacteriaceae; genus RBG-16-34-14. The sequence continues at coordinate 13,893 of MGZZ01000101.1, forward strand.
ATCACTTTTTAAAGAGGTATTAATGTTTGCAGTAAACCATCTCCTTTTTTCAAAGCCTGTCGATGAATTTCGCCTGGTTGTTGAACAAGAAGGGTTACCTTTGCTCTCAGGTTATCAAGGCTTCAGGGATTTTTATTTCGCTACACTGATTTGATATAATTAAACTTTTAATTTAAGTTTATTAAAAGTAATTAATAACTCCCCTATTTTCTTCTAAATTTGGGTGGGGAAAAAGGATAAATATGAATATTGGGACTATCCATATAACACTCTTAACTGTCGTGAGCGATATGCATGATAAAACTTTAACTATATTCTCCAACGATAATCGTTCAGTCAGTATATAGTGCAATGTGCCAGAGGCATAAGAAATATCTTAAAAGTTGTGGGTTAAAATTATGAAACCGTCAGAAAAGAGTATTAAAAAAAATGATGATATTCTTGAAAATTTTAACATTAAACAAATTGAGATAAATCGTAAAGAAGCAGCAGACGTCAAAAGCTGTTTTACTACTCAAGCTCATCAGACTTTAATAGCATCTGCCGCAATTTTAGGTATAGGCGTTAATTTAATGCAAAGTCTTTCTTCAAATTACTATTTTTTAGCATTAGCGGCTTTTTTAACAATAGTACTATGTCAAACAACAATTCACGTTGGTTGCCATAAATACAATACTGCTAATCGTACAACAGCATTTCAAATTCATTTAGCACGTGTGATTGATTATGATGAGAATAACAAAAATGGAGAAAAACTTGCCTTAGAATTACGAAGAATTGATTGGGAAGAGGCAATGTTCGCCTGGAGGATAGTTCAACCAGTTATATTTGAATACTTTTATAAAAAAAATATTTTCGGCTTTTGTTTTAAACGCTTTAAGCTGCCAAAGTGGATAATTTCCAATAAATACAAAATGTTCGTTGATAATATTAAAAAATATCCATGGTACGACAGTAGAGAATTATTAAAAGAACATAATTTGAGTAAATACAAAGAGAATAAAGGAAATCCTGATATTTGTAATCAGAATAAATCTGTCATAGCTAATTTTTATCCCGGTACCTATCTTAGAAGAATGTTGATGCAATTATATATTGTTACATTAATCGGTCTAATATTGTTTTTATACTCATCAAAAAAAATCTTACCTACCAATTTTAGTGGCTCTATCAATGAGCTATACATATTGTCAATAACATTTATTGTTGTAGTTTTCTCTATTTGTAGCAGTTTAAATAGTTGGTGGCGATGCAGGATATTAGAATCAGGTCTTTTATCAATTCAAACAAGTGCATTTGTTTGGAGAGTAGTATGTATATCTCACCTTACAGCAAAATTAAATGCTATTATTGCTAATAGAAAGGCGAATTCAAACAATCAAATTTATAATGGTTATACTGTTCAATTGGCAAAAATTGCATCTAGCGGTCTTTTTAATGAATTACATAAGATTCATAGGTGGCTCAATAAAAAGGAAAAGTATATCTTAAAAAATTTAAACAATAAACAATAAAAAGTTTATAAACACATAACAAATGATAAATCTAGATTTGATAAATTGGAGAATACTTGAGGCCTATGAGTAAAAAGTCCTACGACAAGTTGCGATTTTAGATAACTTTCCATCTGGAATCGGGTATCCATCATCTAATTTCACACTGCCCCTTGCCATTTCACATTTTACATTTTCCATCTTTTACTTTAAGTTTACTTCAATATTAAAACAACTCCCCAGTTTTCTTTATTTGGGTTGGGGAAAAGGATAAAATGAAAGTCGGGACCCTTCATATAGCAATCAAACAATTTTGTATTATACTTAATAGTTATCCACTAAATTTATGTATTTAAATTAATTTGTTTTTAGGAGGATTGATATGAAAAAAAGCATAGTTATTGAAAAAGCTTTCAAATATACACCTGGAACTATTGGAGATGATATTCCGAACGTATACATATATGATGAGGTCCAAGGATATTGGATTAATTCTAAAAGTAAAACTCCAATGATGTTTGATAACAATGGACCTCGTCCTCAAACAAAAAAACAAGATGTCGAAACGGGAGAAGATCAAAAAGGTGAATAAAGTAGATATTTTAATAATCTCCAATCAATATGATTATACAACAGACTATGTCTGTATTGAGCTAAGCAGGAGAAATACTAACTATCTTAGATTAAATCGTGATAGTTTCACAAACTATCAAATTAAATTTAATGTGAATCTAGGTGAGCTCTATATAACTTGTAGTGGTAATAATTATCTAATCGATGATAGCTTAAAATCGGTCTATTATAGAGCTCCAACACATTTTCGCGAAACATTTATCAAGAAACATACTAGTGAGCAACAGTTGTATAATTCGCAATGGATGTCTTTTGTTAGAAATCTCACTTTTTTTGAATCAGCCAAATGGATGAATAATCCACTAAATACCTTCAAAGCAGAGAATAAATTATTACAATTAAAATATGCGAGCTCACTTGGCTTTCAAATACCTGAAACAATAGTTGCTAATGATATAAGTAATTTAGATTTAAAGCCTGGTTCCCAACTTGCTGTTAAAGCATTGGATACAGCTTTATTTACTATTGGTCAAAAAGAGGCTTTTTTTTATACAAATATTGTTGAATCGGATGAGATTATAAAATATAATGCGAAGTCTATACCTCTTGTTTACCAAAATAATTTACATCCAAAGATTGATTATCGGGTAACTGTCGCAGGGGAGGACATCTATTGTGCAAAAATATTGAATAAAGGTAACGGTATTATCGGAGATTGGAGAAAACAAAAATATAAGTTAGACTTTATTGACTGCAATTTGCCTTTAGATGTAAAAACTAAATGTTTTGATTTAACCTCAAAGTTCAAATTACATTTTGGTGGGATCGATCTTATTGAATCAAAAGATGGATTTTATTTTATTGAAATTAACCCAACAGGAGAATGGGCTTGGCTCGTTGATGCTGCAGATCATAAAGTTTATAAAAGTATTGCAGGATTTTTGATATGAAAGACTTTCTAAGGAGATTAAGAAATATCTTTCTACCAATTTTAATTTTTTATTCCGCCAATAAAAAAATTTATGATCGGATCAAAAAAATAGACAAGGGAGAATATGCTAATAATTTGAAATATATCTTAGATTATAAACAATATTCCTATGAAGAAATTCAACCTTTTTATAAAAAGTCAATTGAAATAAAAAAAACACTTGAAGATAAAGCCAAAATTTCAGCGGTGGGTATAACAATATCAACCTCAATAATTGTTGGTCTTACAGGTTTATTGCTGAATCTAAATTTAAACTTCTTTGATTTCTCCTTAGCAAATATAACACTCCTCATTTTGTGTATCTTAGTTATTTTACACATAAATATTTCTGGAATTTTAGCCCTTTTGGTTATTGGCAACAAAAATAAAGTTTATCAATTATTTCCAGAAAATTCTAAGTTAGATCAAAAAACTAAGTCTGAATATTTGGCAATTTACACAGAACAAAATACAAATATGAATATAGTCAGACAAAATTATGTTTACAGTAGTTTTATTCATTTAATATATTCTGTCGTACTTATGAGCTTAATATTTATTTTTGTTACATTTAATTTTAATAACGATAATAAGAACAAGATGAATTTGGATACACTAATGAAGAAATATGCACCGATGATTGATAATTATATTAGTGAGCATCATAGTATGAACCAAGAAATAAATTCTTTAAAAGATTCGCTAGAATTTTATAAATCTTTGCTAAATCAATTTGAGCAATCTTCAAAACAAAATAATACTAATGACACTAGTAATGCTAAAAATTAGTTCCTAACAGCCTAACATCTTTAATATGACAAAGACACACAAGTAAGTAAAAAATCAATCAGAGCCCTTCCTTCCTAATTAAAAAAACAAACGGTATTTTTAATACAGTACTTTTTCAATTTACAGAAATACCGGAGTTATCTTGAAAATACAGTTTTACGGAGCCGCACAGGAAGTTACAGGATCTCAACATTTATTATCAATAAATGGGAAAAAGATTCTTCTTGACTGCGGACTTTACCAGGGAAAAAGAAAAGAAGCATTCGAAATAAATAAAAACCTGCCTTTTAATCCTGCGGAGATAGACATTATGCTTTTATCTCACGCACATATAGATCATTCCGGTAACATTCCGAACCTTGTGAAAAGCGGGTTCAGGGGAAAAATCTATGCAACTTCTGCAACCGTCGATCTCTGCCAGATTATGCTTCGCGACTCAGCTTACCTGCAGGAAAGAGATGTCAAATTCGTAAATAAAAAAAGATTAAAACAAAATAAGAATCTTTTTGAACCGCTTTATTCTAGTGAGGACGTTGAGGAAGCGATGAGTAATTTTATTGGAGTTCAATATGATAAAGCTGTTGAAATAGCTCCCAATATAATCGCAACTTTCAGAGATGCGGGACATATACTCGGTTCTGCCGGAATCTCTATCGAATTAAAAGAAAATGGAAAACTTACAAGGCTGGGATTCACTGGTGACATCGGAAGAACCGAAATGCCAGTACTAAGAGATCCTAATATTCTTACCGATCTCGATATACTGATTATGGAAAGTACTTACGGGAACAAGCTTCACCCGGTTATTCCCGAAGTGGAAGAAGAAGTTGCATTGACAATAAATGAAATGGTTGAAAGTGGCGGAAAAATTATTGTCCCGGCTTTTGCTGTCGGAAGGACGCAAATGCTGGTTTATGTTTTACACAAGCTCTTTAACGAGAACCGTATCCCGCTATTCCCAATTTATGTCGATTCCCCACTTGCCGTAAATGCAACCGAAGTTCACAGGCTTCACCCCGAATGTTTTGACAGGGAAACATACAGAGTTTTCATAGATAATCACGAGGATCCTTTCGGATTTAACAGGCTTACTTATATCAGGAATGCAGAAGAATCAAAAGCATTAAACGATAAGAAAGGACCCTGTATGATAATTTCCGCTTCAGGTATGGCAGAAGGTGGAAGAGTTCTTCATCACCTGAAGAATAATATTGAAAACAAAAATAATCTTATACTTTTTGTCGGCTATGCGGCAAAAGAAACTCTTGCAAGAAAAATTAAAGACGGTGCTGCAGAAGTAAATATTTTGGGAGATTCACACAAGATTAACGCAAAAATAAAAACTATGGATTATTTCAGTGCCCATGCCGATCAGAAGGGACTGCTGGATTACCTGAAATTTTCTTCACCACAAAAGCTGAAAAATATTTTCCTGGTTCACGGTGAAGAAGAACAGTCTTTACCATTAAGAGAAAAAATATTAAGTAAAGGTTATGAAAATGTTTATTATCCTAAAAGAGGCGACGCCTTTGAAATATCTTAGGAATTTTTGAAAAAAGCGATATGAAAATATTTAAGAAAATTTTATTTATCGGGTTGAGTGTTTTATTTCTGGCAATTTTCTTTTCCGGATGCAGCAAAGAAGAATCGTCGCCAACAGAAACTCCGCCGGATCAAATTACTAAAAGTCCTAAACGCGGGCTCGCATACAACTTAACTAACCCGGCAGATCATGATACTCTTAAAAGCGGTGTTTCCTGGTGGTACAATTGGTATTTAAGTACAAGTGCCCCGTCGGATTATTATTCTGAATACCAGATGGAATTCATACCAATGCTTTGGGGAGGCAATACAAGTTCAAATGATATGGCTATTGTAAAGAGTTTTATTCTAAGTCACCCGGAAATAAAATACCTTTTGGTAATGAATGAACCGAATCTCACTGATCAGGCAAACCGTACTCCTGGTGAAGCGGCAGTTGATTGGGTAAAATATGAAAAGGTAATAAGCGATCTTGCAGCACAAAACCGGACTGTTTATTTGGTAGGACCTGCAATGAACTGGGGAACTATGACAAATTACTCTGATCCGGTAGTCTGGCTCAATGACTTTTACACTGCATACAAATCTATGAATGATGGAAGGGAACCTAAAATAGATTATCTTGCTTTTCACTGGTATGATTACGGGCTTGCTGCACAATTAGATCGTTTACAAAAGTATGGTAAGAAAATCTGGATAACCGAAATGGCTAACTGGAATCCTCAAATAAATTCATACTCGAAGCAAGCCGAGCAGATGATAGAAATGGTAAACATTTGCGAAACACGCGACGATGTATTCAGATATGCATGGTTTATCGGCAGGGGGAGTTACCCGGATTCAAGATACACATACTTATTTGACAGCGATCCCGGTCAGTTAAATTATCTCGGTAAGCTATATATCAGTCTGCCGTATTCTGAATAATGGCTAAAAAATATTAAGTAAAGGTTATCAAAACGTTCATTATCCTTAAAAAGGTGACTACTTTGAAATACCTTAGGAATTTTTGAAAGCGATATGAAAATATTTAAGAAAATTTTATTTATCGGGTAGATTGTTTTTATACCGGCAGGTTGTGACCATGCATCAAAAACATTTATATAAAATTGTAATGTAATTGCTACTTCCCCCTATCCCTCATTCCCCTTTCCGACTCCCAATTCCATTTGATATAATTGAACATTTAACTTAAGTTTAAACTAAGTAATTAATAATTCCCCTGTTGTTTTAATATGGGCGGGGATAAGGGATAAAATGAATAATGGGACTTTTCATATAGCTCTTCCTGGTATCCGGAATGATAAAAGGAAGTATCTTTTACAAATCATCGATTACAAAAGTTTAATTGTAAAAAAAATGTTGTTTTCTACCGGAGCGATATGCGGAATTTATTTCCGTATAACACTTTGGAATCAGGTTCTATTTTTTGAATAAATATTACGAAATGAGTTTGTTTTTGTGGTTTTTTAATTAAATAAACACAGCAACAGACTGAGTGATATCACGAAAGTATTTCCGCATAGCAAACGGGTACTGTGAGTGATATGACGAAGTGATGAGTGAGTGGAGTATGAAAAATGGAATACAGGAGTGAGGATGCCTCAAGAATCAGCTTTAAAAGTTAAACACATTTATAGTAATTTTTCAGCAGGCAAGCCGAAGCTTTTAGTGCAGGTTAGCAATGTCTTAAGATTAAAGCATTACAGCAAGAGAACCGAGGAAGCATATATTAACTGGATAAAACGTTTTATCATCTTTCATAATAAAAAACATCCTCTTGAGTTGGGAGAAAAGGAAATTAATCAATATCTAACTCATCTTGCAATAAAAGAAAATGTATCTGCTTCCACTCAAAATTTAGCTTTGTGTGCAATTATATTTCTTTATAAACAAGTTCTGAAAAAGGATATTGGAGAAGTAGAACTAACCCGTGCAAAGAAAGCAAAAAAATTGCCCACCGTATTCTCGCGCAAAGAGGTAAAAGCGATTATGGATTTATTAACCGGCGTAAATTGGATAATGGCTTATCTCTTATATGGTTCGGGTTTACGTTTAATGGAATGTGTCCGGATTCGTTTAAAAGATATAGACTTTGCAAATAACAGAATAATAATAAGAGACGGAAAGGGAAAAAAAGACAGAGTAACAATTTTACCTGAAATATTGA
>MGZZ01000102.1:0-4207 GCA_001802795.1 Ignavibacteria bacterium GWC2_36_12
AAACTATAGAAAGGGATATAGAAAGTCAAACTAATTTTGATAAAAGAATATTATGTTTTAATAACCAATCATTTTTTCTAAATTTATATTATGAAAATTGATTTGAAAATCGTTTTTTCAATAATATTTATAAGCTCTTTGCTTGGGCTTGCCTATAATTACTTTTCCCCTAAGGAAATCCCGATATTCCCTGAAGAAAAAACCTTGAAATGGGCAAGCGATTCTTTGTTTAATACAACCATTAAAGACAGCATTGAAATAAAGGACACACTAAATAAAAGACGGGAACAAATTGAGGAGGAAACAGAGGTAAGGGAAAAAACGATTAAGAATGAAGTAGAGAAAGAAGCAGTTAAAAAGGATGTTCAGACAGAACCCTTGTCAATAAATCTCAAACAGGCTTACAGTCTTTACAAAAAAAACACTCTTTTTATTGATGCAAGGGAACCGGAAGATTACAGGCTTGCACATATTAAAAATGCTATTAATCTCCCGATGGATCATTTCGATGATTATAAATCTATGCTTGAAAAAATAGATAAGGATCAACCAATTGTAACATATTGCGCAGGAACGGATTGCGACCTGAGCATCGTGCTCAGCAATGTATTATATGATATGGGATATAAAAAATTATATATTTTTTTTGGCGGATGGAATGAATGGTTTAATGCAAAATATCCGACCGAAACATCTGAAAGCAAAGAATGAAAAAAATATTATCGAATAAATATTTGCTGCTTGTTATCAGAATAGTAACCGGGTTTATTTTCCTTTATGCAGGGATAGAAAAGATTTCAGACGCGGAAGGGTTTGCACGAACGATTAATAATTATAAGCTTCTTCCCTTCTCATTTACAAATATGGCAGCTCTTACTTTGCCCTGGATTGAAGTTACAACCGGCATTCTTTTGATCTTCGGAATAAGAGTAAAAGAAAACGCTTTCATAATTTCTGCTTTACTCGGAATTTTTATAATAGCAATTTCAATAAGTCTTTTGAGAGGTTTGAATATTGATTGCGGCTGCTTTGGCACATCAAGCGGCATAAAGATAGGTTTTCTAAAATTATTTGAGAATGTTTTATTGCTGCTTTTAGGAATTCAGCTTATTTATTTTGGAGGCGGTTCGATTAGCTTGCAAAAAGAAACTTAAACTTTACCTGTTCAAAGCTTTTACAGCAATATCTTTCCTGAAATACATTCCTTCAAAATGGATTTCATTAATTGCTTCATAAGCTTTATTTCTTGCTTTTCTTAAATCATTTTCAGCAAGAACAGCAGTAACACCCAAGACTCTTCCGCCGTTAGTAATTATTTTATCATCAGTTTCATCAGTACCTGCATGATAAACAATAATCTTCTTATCATTACTATCCAAACCGGCAATCTCGAATCCTTTCTGATATGAATCGGGGTAACCTTTTGAAGCAGCTACTACACATACTGCACAACCATCCTCATAATGAACAGCATTTTTATCAAGTTCCCCAACAGCAGATGAATAAAGGAGTTTCAGGAAATCACCTTTAAGAAGTGGAAGCACAACCTGCGTTTCAGGATCACCAAAACGGCAGTTATATTCTACCACTTTCGGTCCATCTTTAGTAATCATCAACCCAACATAAAGACAACCCGTAAAAAGACAGTCTTCTTTGTTCATTCCATCGAGGGTAGGTTTGATAATCTTATTTTCAACCTGTGAGAGGATTTCGTTAGTTACCACCGGAGCCGGAGAATAAGCCCCCATACCGCCGGTGTTTTTTCCAGTATCTTTATTGCCAATTCTTTTATGATCCTGGCTTGATGGTAAACAGATAAAATCCGTCCCGTCCGTTATTGCAAATATCGAGGCTTCTTCACCTTCCATAAATTCTTCAATAACAATTTTGTCGCCCGAAGATCCAAATACTTTATCCAAGAATATTTCCTTCACAGCTTTTTCGGCTTGATCAAAATTTTTGCAGATTAAAACACCCTTACCTGCTGCAAGTCCGTCTGCTTTTATAACACAAGGATATCCAGTTTCTTTAAGATAAGAAAGTGCATTGTCATACTCATCAGATTGAAACTCTGCAAAATCTGAAGTAGGTATATTGTATTTCTTCATCAGCCTCTTAGCAAAAGATTTATGGGCTTCAATCTCTGCGGCTTTTCCACTTGGACCAAAAACTTTAAATCCCTCATTCCTTAAATAATCACTCAATCCTTCAACAAGAGGCTGCTCAGGTCCAATAACTATTAAGTCTATCCTTTCATCTTTACAAAACTGAAGTGTTTTATCACCGTGAGAAGGATTAATTTTGACGTTTTCCCCAACTTGTTTTGTCCCCGGGTTACCCGGCATAATAAATAGCATATCAAGAAGTGAACTCTTGCTTATTTTAAGTGCCAATGCATGCTCCCTTCCGCCGGAACCGATAACAAGCACTCTCATAAAACATCCTTCTTTGCAACGAACTGTAGTTGTTTTGTTAATTGTTCGGCTAGAGCGTCCCTTCTGTATTTCTGTAATATATTTTCGTCGGGAACCGGAAGTTCATTTTTTTTGTAGAGTTCAAAAACTTTTATTATGGTGTTCTTAATTTCTTCTACATTATCAGGCTCAGTAAGAAAGCAGGCACCATATTCTTCAAGTGTTATTTTTGCTATACCTTCCGGGAAACACCCGATAATTGGTTTCTTAGAACCCATATATTCAAGCAGCTTACCCGGCAGAATAGCATCAATATTTCTTTTCCTTTCTGCCATTAGCCAGAGAACATCGCTCGATACTATTTTTTTAATTGATTCTTTATGATCTACATAACCAAACTCTTTAACAAATTCCTCGATGTTTAACTTTCTTATTAAAGCTTTATTTTCTTTACCAAGATATCCTATAAAATTAAGCTGAATTTTAGAAACAATATCAGGTCTTTCAATTGTTAAATCCTTAAACGCATGAAGAAAATATTTAGGAGTACAGTACTCCATAAATATTCCTGAGTAACTAATAATCATCTTATCGTTTAACTTAGGGTCGGGCAGCACATTTTCAAAATCTTCATGATCAAAGCCATGAGGAATTATTACAACATCATTAAAAGTCAGGAACTTGTATGTTTTGATAAGTTTTTCTTTAATCTTCCTGTTAGTAACAATAATTTTTTCAGCTGCTTTTAATGACAAGTATTCCATCCTTTTATGAAGTACTTTATGAAAAGGAGTAGGATAAAAGGCAAAGTAACTTCCATACCAGAGGTCCCTGTAATCAGCCATGATAGGAATATCAAATTCCTTTTTAAGTTTTCGTAAATGATAAAATGCTGAGAAAGGCGGAGCAGTAACAAAAATAGCATCGAAATTTTCATTCCGAAGAAGTTCTTTGATCTTCCGCACTGCCTTCTTAGACCAGGAGATTTTGTTGTCCGGAATAAAAAAAGTCTGGCTAATTCTGCTAAGAATTTTTCTTACCAATTCGCGGGGGGGTTTTATCGTACTATATTTGGATAAAAGAGAGTTCGGTTCCTTACCCCCAACTCTTATAATTTTTATTCCAGCATTTTTTGCTTCGGCAGCCAGGGCTTGATCGTGAGCAAAATAAGCAACGTTCCCGGCGGTAACTACGGTCGGTTCCCAATTATAATTTTTCATGTACTTAACAAATTTAAGCGTTCTCTGAACTCCGCTTAAACCCATTGGGGGAAAATAATATGCTATAACTAATACTTTATACATTTAATTAAAAGCTGGAATACTAAAACTTATTATTGCCCTCTCTTATTTAGTTTCAGCTCTGGATATGATAATTGGGGGCCTCTTTTGTAATTATAACATCGTGCGGATGGTTCTCTTTTAACCCTGCCAGAGTTACTTTTATAAACTCTGTTTTTGTCTTCAACTGATTGATGTTTTTTGCACCACAATAACCCATTGCCGCTCTTAACCCTCCGGTAAGTTGAAACACCGTATCTGATAAAGAACCTTTATATGGAACTCTACCCTCGACTCCTTCGGGAACAAGCTTGGCAATATCATCCTCAACATCCTGGAAATACCTGTCTTTACTACCCCGCTTCATAGCGGAAAGCGACCCCATGCCGCGATATAGTTTAAAGCTTCTCCCCTCAAATAATATTTTTTCTCCCGGACTTTCCTCGACACCTGCAAAGAAACCACCGAGCATAACTGAATCTGCTCCGGCTGCAATTGCTTTAGCAATATCAC
>MGZZ01000102.1:4275-11052 GCA_001802795.1 Ignavibacteria bacterium GWC2_36_12
GAAATTGCGGTTATCTGTGGAACTCCCACACCGGCTATAACTCTGGTAGTACAAATTGAACCGGGACCAATACCAACTTTAACAGCGTCGACACCACAATTTAATAAATCAATTGCTGCCTCATAACCTCCTATGTTCCCAGCAATTAGTTGCTCATATTTGAATTTCTTCCTTGCATCTTTAATAACATTCATAACCCCTATCGAATGACCATGCGCAGTATCTATAACTATTACATCAACTCCTGCTTTTGACAATGCAGCTATTCTATCCATAGTATCAATAGTAACACCAACAGCTGCTCCTACTCTTAATCTTCCATGTTCATCTTTACAAGCAAAAGGATGTTTCTTCTTTTTCATTATATCTTTAAATGTAATTAGTCCTTTCAAAACTCCATTACTGTCAACAACCGGAAGTTTTTCAATCTTATATCCCTGTAGAATTTTCTCCGCTTTTTCAAGATTAGTTCCGAGCGGGGCGGTTATAAGATTTTCACTTGTCATTAAGTCTTTCACCTTCAGTTTCCTGTTTGGTTCAAACCTAAGGTCTCTGTTTGTTAATATACCAACCAGTTTAAGTTTGTGATCAACAACGGGTATTCCCGAAATTCTATACTTCTTCATTAATTCAAGTGCATCGCCAATAGTTTTATCAGAAGTCAATGTAACCGGATTTCTTATCATTCCGCTTTCAGAACGTTTAACCTTATCAACTTCACTACATTGTGCTTCAATGCTCATATTTTTATGTAGAATTCCTATTCCACCTTCACGGGCAATTGCAATTGCCATTTCAGACTCTGTAACAGTATCCATCGCTGCAGAGAGTAATGGGATGTTAAGTTTTATCTCATTTGTAAGACGCGTAGAAATATCTACTTCCCTCGGAAGTATAGCTGACTTAGCGGGCACAAGAAGAACATCGTCAAATGTTAATCCTTCACGTAATCTTTTTTGATCTTCGATTTTTTTCTCCTGTTTTAATTAATCAAATGCTGCAAAGCCTGTTATATCTTCACCGATGATAAGCGTATGCATTTCATGTGTTCCTTCATAGGTCTTGACCGATTCCAGATTAGCAGAATGCCTCATCACAGGATATTCATCAAGTATTCCATTAGCACCCAGTATTTCTCTTGCAACTCTTGCAATATCCAGAGCTTTTTCACAATTATTTCTTTTGGCTAATGAAACATGCGTATGTTTCAATGTTCCGTTATCTTTCATTCTGCCAAGTTGAATATTAAGAAGCTGGGCTTTGGTTATTTCTGTTAACATATAGACTAATTTTTCCTGGGTCATCTGGTATGCTGCTATCGGTTTGCTGAATTGTACTCTCGATTTTGCATAATTTAAAGCAGCATCATAACATGCCATCATTGAACCAACAACACCCCAGGCAATTCCATACCGTGCCTGGTTAAGACACATCAACGGGTTTTTCAAACCTTCTGTCTTTGGTAAAAGATTTTCTTCAGGCACAAAAACATCTTCAAATACTAATTCGGAGGTCACCGACGCACGTAGTGAATGTTTCCCTTTCATTTCCGGAGCAGAAAAACCTTTCATTCCTTTTTCAACAAGAAAACCTTTCACAACACCTTTTAGTTTAGCCCAGACAACTGCTACATCTGCGATTGTTCCGTTTGTTATCCACATCTTGGCGCCATTAAGTTTATAGCCACCATCAACCTTTTCGACTTTAGTTACCATACCTCCCGGATTCGATCCGTAATCAGGTTCGGTTAAACCAAAGCAACCTACTCTTTCTCCCTTTGCAAGTTGAGGAAGCCATTTTTCTTTCTGCTCATCACTGCCAAAAGAATAAATGGGATACATAACAAGTCCACTTTGCACAGAAACAAAACTTCTTATTCCACTGTCTCCTCTTTCAAGCTCCTGCATAACAAGTCCATAAGCAACATTGTTCATTTCTGCACCGCCATATTTGGAAGGCAGTGTGGAACCTAATAATCCAATTTCTGCTATTTTAGGGACAAGATGAAGCGGAAATTTTCCTTCCCTGTTATATTCTTCAATTATCGGAATTACTTCTTCAGATACAAATTCTCTTACGAGATCGCGAATCATCAACTCTTCTTCAGAAAGAAGAGACCGGATATTAAAATAGTCTACTCCATTAAAATTATTCATAGCCACATCAAATATTCATTATTGAGAATGAAAATTATCAAATAGGCTCATGATAATCAAACTTTCAAAACGAATAGAATTAAGCCTTTGAATTAAAAGAGAAGTCTTTATTAGCATAAGATGCGGTTAGAACTGAATTATAGGTTTTCATAGCGAGAGCGGAGAGCCGGGATTCCTCCCTAGGAGTCCCTTTGAGAGAACCCGGGGTACAGTTTTACCTATACGACGGTTTAGCATCCCGCCGTTGGCGGGGTCAGCCACTCACTGAATTAATAAGTTTCTTAAATGCATTCCCACCTTTGTATGATTTGATTTGTAATTCTCTTTTATAAGCTTCGGATTTAGTTTTGAAAGCTTCCGTATAAACAATTTCCCAAGGAAGATATTTCTTAGTTGATTTAACCAGTCCTGAACTGTGATGAGATAATCTTTCTTGAAGTTTAGAGGTATGCCCAGTGTAGTAATGATTCGAACTGACAGATTTTAGAACATAAACATAGAACATAAATGAAAGCCCCCCGCATCACAAACCCTGCGGAGAGGCCGGGATTCGAACCCGGGGTACAGTTTTACCCGTACGACGGTTTAGCAAACCGTTGGTTTCAGCCACTCACCCACCTCTCCTAAGCTGAAGAATTAAAAGCAAAATTCAATCTTATATCTAAGAACATTATCTATAGGTTTAGCATCCCGCCTTTGGCGGGATCAGCCACTCACCCACCTCTCCTAAGCTGAAGAATTAAAAGCAAAATTCAATTTTATATCTAAGAACATTATCTAGAGGTTTAGCATCCCGCCTTTGGCGGGATCAGCCACTCACCCACCTCTCCTAAACTGAAATGTTAAGAAACAAATTATTTTTAAGAACAAAATCTATAGGTTTAGCATCCCGCCTTTGGCGGGGTCAGCCACTCACCCACCTCTGTTGAAATTTTTATAAATCTCTTTCAGAATATAGAGAAAAATAGTTTACTATTAAAATTTTTCTCTATGACTTATTTCTCAACCTTTTTTTATTACATTTATTACTCAAACAGCCAGGTAGAAAATACTTCTTCGGCTAATTCACTATTCTCAGAAACAGTATATACACCGAGACGGATTTTTCCACCAGATAAAAAATCAAGTTGCATAAAGCCCGGGGAAAGGACTGAAAGAATACTTTTATCTCCATAGCTCACGTTATTAATGTGAACAGAAGTACCAAATCCACTTATAAGGTAAATATTGTTATTAATTCCTTCCAAAATTTGCAGGGTATGTTCGTGCCCTGAAGCATAAATAATGTTGGGATACTTAGAAATAACCTTTTCCATTTTCTCAATCAGATCTTTATACAAATCATTTGAGGTGTCCTGTGGATATAAACCCGCTACACGAAACAAAGGATAAAGAGAGCCTATTACAGGCAGAGGAATCCATAGGAAGCGGTTTAAGGCTCTTAGAGGAAAGATATGTACTTTCCAATCAAAATAACCTCCATGTTCGCCAAAAGTATTAAGCGGATGATGCGCCGCAATAATAATAATCCTTTCTCCCGCTGTTCTGATTAAACTATCAATTCTATTTATGATTCCTTCTTTTGTAACAGGATAACAGCCACTGTTGGAAGTATCGGGCTTATTGTGATCCTGAAGCCACCACTGAGTATCGATGAAAATTACTCTTAGAATATTACCATAATCTTTGTATGCTGGTCCGGGGCATCCACTCTTTGGCAAGATTTGAATTTGTGGCTCATACCTATCAATATATTTACCTTCGTTCTTAATTCTTTCCCATCCATCGCTGCTTCCGTCTCCCCAATCGTGATTTCCCGGGATGAATATACCTTCCGTTCTGCTGTTTTTCATAATTTTAATTTGCTCATCAATTCGCCTAATCGAATTTTCATTTTCTGCGTCGCTTCCAGGATTAAATCCTTGAGGATAAATATTATCACCGAGAAATATATTAACAGTTTTCTCCGGCAATAAAGCCGCTTTATCTTCCATTGCTCGCAGTACCGGTTCTCTTTCATCCGGAGAAGGTTCGCCAGCATCACCTATTAAAAGAATCCTGTATTCTATCTTCGATTCATCTGCATCCTCTACATTTTTCTTAAGACCATCCCGTAAATAATAACTTGTTGAACAGCCGTATAGAAAAACAACAAGAAAGAAAGAAAATAAATTTCTTAGGTATTTATGCATAATGTTATAACTCCCCTGTAGAACTATTAATTATTCATTATCCGAAAACTGTAAAATATGGTTTTGTTCACTCAAAGAAATCATTTTTTAGTAGCTTCAAGCATAAGCTGCTCAGCCAATTCTTTGCCAAGATAAAGATCGATAAAATAATGTATAACATATAAAGCCGGTGTTAATACAACTGCAACTATAAATTTATACATATAATTTACAAGACCTATTGCAAGTACAAGTTTCAGATCCCAACCAGCACCGATGTAGAATGCAATGAATAGCACGACAAAACTATCAACTAATTGCGAAACAAGAGTCGAACCCGTTGCTCTCAACCATATTTTAGGATTCCCGGTTTTAGTTTTAAAGAAATGAAAAACGGTAACATCAACAAGCTGTCCAATTAAAAAAGCAGTAATAGAACCAATAATAATCCACATTCCCTGACCAAAGATTGTATTGAAAGCAAGATCCATATTAACTATTCCCGATGGGGTTTGACGTTCTATCCAGAAATCGGAAGGATTAAGAAGGATAGAGAAAAAGACCATCAGGAAAGCATATAAAATGAGACCTGCAGCCGTAAAGGAGATAAATCTTACACCACGCCTGCCATAATATTCGTTAATAATATCGGTCATTATAAATACCACGGGCCACAAAAGGACTCCTGCCGTAAGATTAAACGAGAGATTTTCAAAACCCAGAATATTAAAACTAAAGGGAGTAATATTTAAGGTCTTTTCAAGAGAAAAAATTTTAACGCCTATAAACTCTGCCAGCAGTGCGTTTGCAATGAAGAATGACCCCAGGATATAAAAAAGCCTTGTATTCTTGTCTTTCATATTTCTAAAAGGAAATTATTAAATGATTCGCCAATTTCAGAAAAAAATATTTAAAATAAAATTTTAAAATTAAAAAAGCGGCATCAATCTTTTGATCAATGCCGCTTCTTGGGAGGAGAGAGATTTGGGGAATTATCTGCTTCTTTTCTTTGTATTATCCGTGTTACTTTTTCTTTCCACTTTATCCTGACCTTGATTTCTGTTCGAATCATTGTTTCTTTTTACTTCAGTTTTTACCTGAACCTTGTTTTCATTTCTCTGCTTTTCATAGTTGGGTTTACTATTATTTACATTTTCTCTTTTGACTTCGGTCTTTCGGTTTTCGTCTGTGTTTCCGTTCTTATTTATTTCGAACTTTTTAACATCTTGTCTTTCAGTCTTTTTCTCAGGAACAATATTATATTCTTTTTTTCTCTCGGTTTGAATATTCTTATTCTCTTTTACTTCAGTTTTGTTTTCTCTTCTAATTTCAGGATTATTTTTAGGTTTCTCTTTGATTATAACTTCATTCCTGTTACCGGATTTCTTCTCCAGTTCAATGTTTCTTTCGGTCGTGATTTGTCTTTGCTTAACAACATCCGAATTATGTTCTCTAATTTCGGTATTGTCCTTTCCCAATCTTACTTTGGAAACATCCAGAGAAGATCTCTTATTTCTTTTTTCAATATTAACATCTTTCAATCCTGTTCTTGTCAATTCTTCTCTCGAAGTAACAAACGTTCTTACAGCTTCAGTCTCTTTTCCTCTATACTTCTCTACTTCCTTATAATCATTTACCCGCATAATATCACGTTGCCTTATATTCTGACCTGTTCTTTGTCTGACATAATCGACATCAACACCGTTGTTTACTATTCTGCCATCCCTGTAACCGTAGTTGTTACGATATTTTGTTCTGTTATATATTCTGTACCTGTACTTAGGAGCGGCATAATAATTATAAACATAAGGATCACAAAAATGTCTGTATCCTACAAAGTGCCAATGGTGATATGGTACATAGTAATCATTGGTATAATATATTCCGATATTCATCATGAATATTGCATAAGGAGGAAGCGGAGCCCAACCTATGTAATCATCGTCATAACGCCAGTCAACCCACGCGGGAGCCCAGTCGTAATCCGGAATCCAAATCCAACCGTAATAATCGTCATAATACCAGCGACCATAATGGAAAACTATATAACCAAAAGGCTCATAAGAATCCCAATACCATCCGTCAACAGTCCATATCCATCGCCCCTGCCTGTATGGAGCCCAGCCCCTTTTTATAATGGTTGGTCTCCAGACAACCAGACCACCATCAATTTCTATCCAGGTTCCATAAGGAGCTAAATTTGAATAGAAAAATCCAAATTCAAATCCCGGATGATTTATAATTTTAGATTCTGATTTTGCGGTATTAATAAATCCCGTAATCAGTATTGCAGTTATAATAATCAGCTTTTTCATTTTTTCACCTCAATAAGAGTTTATAGTGAATAAGCCAATGATTATGCCACCAGATTTTGTGGGTTTTTAGGAAATATGAATCGATTTAGAAAAGGATTTGTACTGAAATATAAACAGTAGGATAATTAAATAGAC
>MGZZ01000102.1:11084-18029 GCA_001802795.1 Ignavibacteria bacterium GWC2_36_12
TCCATTTAAATTTACCCAGTGCCCCGGCTATGCTGAATACAACTATGTATGGAATGTGAAATAGTTCGGCAATAAGAAAAGGTTTAAGAAGATTTTTGTTGAATAATAAATCTGTACCTTTTTTTAGAATTGCATATTCAAGCATAATTTTAATTAAAAAACAGAAAAGAAAGGTTATCAAAAAAGTTGTTGAGAAAATAATTCCAAGTAAGATTTGAATTAGCAAAGAGAAGTAGAAAAGAAAAATTAAAACCAATTTTAGAATAAGAAACTTATTTATATAAAATAACCCTTTGCTCGCCCACCGTTTTCTCTGCTGATAGAATTGTGAAAAAGTTTTATTGGGAGAGGATGATACAACAGCTTTACGGTTCATACAAAATTTAATCTTATACTTCCCTTCCTTCCATATTTTTTGCATTAATATTTCGTCATCTCCCGAAGAGAGATGAAAATTATCATCAAAACCATTAACAGATATGTATGCTGGTTTTTTATAAGATGCATTAGCAGCATTGCAAATAGCAGGCTTGTCATTCCCAATTAAACCTGCCCCGGAAAGGATAAGTCCGGCAAATTCTATCCTTTGAATTTTGTCAAATAGTTTATTTTTCATTTCAAACTCAACTGGACCGGAAATGAATCCTGTATCATTGTCATAACAGCTTAACATAATTTCAAGCCAGTCTTTTTGATGAACGCAATCCGCATCTGTCGTTACAATTATTTCTCCTTTACAGTTTTCAATCCCAAACCTCACAGCTCTTTTTTTATGTGCGTTCGGAAGAAAATCATCCGGTAAAGAAATCACTTTAACATTAGATGATTTTTCAGCACCTGTTAACTTCGAAAGAGAATCGTCGGTCGAAGAATCATTTATATAAATTACTTCAAATTTATCTTTCGGATAAGATTGATTTTCAATACTTATAAGACTTTGCAGAATATTTCCCGATTCGTTTCTGAATGGGATCAGAACTGTAACAAATTCATCCGGCGCCTTAGCTTTTACTTCCGTGGAATGTTTACTCAAACCAAAATAAATTGATGAAATAAAATAAACATAGAAAAAAAGAAGGGATGCGAAGCAGATAATGAGTAATAATTCAGCCATTATTTTTTCTTAAACAATAAGGCTAAACCAACTAAAGAAGGAATAAGAATATTTATGAAGAAAAGGAATATTGCAGCATCAAAAGCAGAAGCAGCATCAACTCCCATTTGACCAAGAAAGAATACTGATGCCCCCTCCCTTATCCCAATTTCGCTTAACGATACGGCAGGGAAAAAAGTTTTTGTAAACATTACAAGAATTGCTGCCCAATAATAATCCACAAAATTAAATTGATTGTTGAACGCCGAAACCAATATTACAAACTGAATTGTAAAACAAAGATAAAATAAAAAAGAAACCGAGAACATTTTTATTGTAAAATTTCTATCAAGATTTTTTATGAATCTCATCTTGCTGAAAAACTTATAATATCTAGACTTCCTGATTTTATTAAAAAGAAAATTATTCCAGAATTCGGGATCTATCAGAAGATGAATTAGGAAATAAAAGAGAGTGAAAACCACAACAAATAAAGCTACTGTAATATAAATTGTCACATCATAAAAAAAGTGAACAAACAAAATGCTTGCTAATGATCCTGCAAAAGCTACAATAACAAGAGGGAAAAATTTATCGATCAATGTTGCAATTGTAACCTTCAACAATGTCTTTTCCTTAAAGAGAAATGCCCTTCCAAAATACTCTCCAAGTCTGAAAGGGGTAAATGCACCGGCAGCAAATCCCTGGAAAAGCGATATCAGGATTACTTTCTTGTGTTTGTAATTCAGAATCGTGTTACAGGTTAAATTCCATTTCCAGTATTGCAGGAATATATTCGGGATTAATAAAATAACAGCAAGGGAGATCAACAAATAATTTGCATTTTCAAAAGCTTGAATTATCCCGGATATTTTTACGGTTTTGATAATAAAGAAAAGTAGTCCCGCCGCAATAATTATTTTAAGGAATAAAAAAATTTTATTCCTATTAACAATAAGCGAATTAGTTATATATTTTTTAACTGCTTCTAATTCCACGAAAAACTTCAATGTTCAAGTTCTAAAATATTTATTTTTTGTCCTTCGGTGCAATTATTACACATGCTTAATCCTTTCCTGTCCTTAAGCACTCCCTGCCTGAAGTCCTGGTAAGGTTTGGACAACCATATATCTTTCACCGAATTATCTTTTAACTCCCCTAAACCAAAATTAGCGTCTTTGTCAAAACAGCAAGGTACAACTTTTCCGTCCCAGGTTATCACAGAAGTTCTCCACAAAGCAAAGCAATGGTCTTTCAGCTTATTTTTAATCTTGATTTCTCCATTGCTTAGAATATACCTGCTGTATCTCTGATTAGACGGTAAAAAGTGTAAAGCGTTTTCATAGGAAGAGACCTGCATTGTCTTAAAAACAACTTTATCCACGCCGGTATCTCTTCCATATTTTTTAACATCATCGAGCATATGTTCATTCTGTTTCATTACAATGAACTGAAACTCGACAAAAGGTTTTTTCTTTTTTAATTGATTTCTCTTTCTAATCAGCAATCTTAAGCCTTCATCGGCTTTTTTAAATGAACCACCGACCCTGTAATTCTGGTAACTTTCTTCATCAAGACCATCAACAGAGAAAATTAATTTATCAGGCGCATTCTTAATTATATCGTCAACAGTCTTTTCATTTATGAAATGTCCGTTAGTGCTTATCGAGACATAAATATTTTTGCTTTGCGCATACTTAATCATTACGGAAAGATTTTTATTTATATAAGGTTCTCCCTGGAAATAAAGCTGCACATAAAAGCCAGTATCTTTAACCTGATCTATTATATTCTTAAAATCATCTGCAGAAAGCAAACCCAAAGGACGTGTCAATGCTCCCAAACCGGAAGGGCATTCGGGACACATCAAATTGCAGTGATTCGTCGGTTCAATTGAATAGCTTAGCGGCATTCCCCAAACAACCGGCTTGCGAACAATTCGTGATATTGTAAAAGAGCTTACTACTTTAAAAGTATTAAGTGCTCTTTGAATTGTAAAATATTTTAAGAGATTAATCTCCAACCTTAACCGTCAATTTTTGCATTTGAAGATAAAGAATTATTAAAACCTTTAAAAGCTCGTCAACCATGTCTTCGGAAATATATCTAATTTGTTAAGCACAATAGTTTTTTATACTTTTCCATTATAAAAACAAAAACTAAACGGAGATTTGATGCAAGTTAATTTTGGAGACATTCCAGGACAACACAATCTTTTCCTGGATTATCTTTATGAGTATGACAACGTAAAAAAATTTTATAAACAGGATTTTAGTAATAAAGAAGAATATTTAAAGACTTTTAAAGCAATTTCCGAAACCAGCAGAGAATTCAGGAGCGATATACCTAAAATCGTTCAAAGCCAATATCAAGGTTTAAATCCCTCTGAAAAAACGAGGAATAATATCGATTTATTAAAAGAAAAAAACACTCTCGCTGTTGTAACCGGGCAGCAGCTCGGAATTCTCGGTGGTCCACTTTATACTTTATACAAAATTATTACTGCAATAAAGCTTGCAGGACACTTAAAAGAAAGGTACGATGCCTATAATTTTGTTCCGGTCTTCTGGCTTGAAGCAGACGATCACGATTTTGAAGAAATAAGATCCGTTGAAGTTATAAACGAACAAAATGAAGTAAGAAAAATTTCTTACGAAGATGAGATAGTCGATGAAGAAATACGGCAAAGTGTCGGATATTTAACAATCAAAGAATCTATCTCTGCTTTTTTTTACAACCTCGATAAAAATCTCAGGGATACCGAGTTTAAGCCTGAATTATTAAAAAAGTTAAAGGAAATTTATTCTACCGGAAAATCATTCAAGCAATCTTTCCAGGAACTTATCTTCTGGCTTTTTGATGAATACGGTTTGATAATCTTCGATCCGCAGGATATTATAATTAAAAATCTTCTTAAGCCTGTTTTCAAAAAAGAAATAAATAATTTCAGACAACATACTGAAAAGCTTGTGCAGGTTAGTGCAACTCTTGAAGAACTTTATCATGCACAGGTAAAGGTAAGACCGGTGAACCTTTTCTACAGCAATGAAGACGGCAGATTTCTTATTGAACCGGTTGAGAACGAATTCAGACTTAGAAGAAAACGGAAAAAATTTACCCAGGAAGAAATCATCGATGAGATAGACAATAAACCGGAGAACTTCAGCGCGAATGTTTTACTAAGACCAATTTGCCAGGATTATCTTTTACCAACTGCATTTTATGTCGGTGGACCGAGTGAAATATCATATTTTGCCCAGATAACGCCTCTGTATGATTTTTATAATTTAACTCAACCGGTAATATATCCCAGAATATCAGCAACTGTTTTTGAGAAAAATCTTGAGAGTATTCTTGAAAAGTATAGTCTCTCTTTTGAAGATGTCTTCGTCAATTCAGAAGAATTAAAAACAAGGGTGATAAATTCTTTCTCAAAAAATTCTGTCGATGATGTTTTTGCAGAATCAAATAATGAAATCGAGCTTGTGATCGATCGCCTTAAAGAAAAGCTTTTTGAGTTCGATAAGACAATTGCCGACGGGACCGGCAAATACAGGCAGAAAATACTCGGTTATCTGGACGAACTAAAATCTAAAGCTATTGATGCACAAAAAAAGAAACACGAAATAACTCTCAGGCAAATTGATAAGCTAACAAATTCTCTCTTCCCGAATAATGCTCTCCAGGAACGTGAATTAAATTTCGTTTACTTCTATAATAAGTATGGCAACGGCTTTATGGAAAGATTATTTAGCGAGTTGAAGATTAATATTTTCGATCATCAGGTAATTAAATATTAATCTCTCAGACTATCGTTTTCTCTGTATCTGTATCGAAGAAATGAAGCTTGCTCGTATCGAATAGAATCTCTTTTGCTGTTCCTGCTTCAGGCTTTTCTCTAGCAGGTATTCTTGAAACAAATTGCTCTCCATCAATAGAGAAATATAAGAATATTTCATTTCCCATCGGCTCGACCACTTCAAGATTAACATTTACTTTTGTAAAATTAGCTGAAGGCGAAACAGTATTCGGGTCATAAATATCTTCAGGACGTATTCCTAACCATAATGTTTTATTTGCATAGGAATTAAGTTTATTTTCATAATTTTTATTTAACGATAAATTAAGATTCCCTTTCTTACTTTTAAAAGTAAGATTACCGTTTTTAGCAAGCGTACCTTCAATAAAATTCATTGAAGGACTTCCAATAAAGCCCGCAACAAATTTATTAGTTGGATAATTATATAAATTTAGCGGTGTGTCAATCTGGTTAACAACCCCGTCTTTCATAATTACAATTTTATCTCCCATCGTCATAGCTTCAGTCTGATCGTGAGTAACATAGATCATAGTTGCTTCAAGCCTTTGATGAAGCTTTGAAATCTCTGTCCTCATTTGAACTCTAAGTTTTGCGTCGAGGTTGCTTAGAGGTTCGTCAAACAAAAATACTTTCGGTTTCCTTACTATTGCTCTGCCGACAGCAACTCTTTGTCTCTGTCCGCCGGATAAAGCCTTTGGTTTTCTTTCAAGGTAAGGTTCAAGATCTAAAATTTTAGCAGCTTCGCTTACTCTTTTCTTTATTTCTGCTTTATCAAATTTTCTCAGCTTCAATCCGAAAGCCATATTTTCATACACGGTCATGTGGGGATAAAGAGCATAGTTCTGAAAAACCATTGCAATGTCCCTGTCCTTCGGAGAAACATCGTTAACTTTTTTGTTATCGATAAAAAGATCGCCTGAAGAGATTTCCTCAAGACCTGCAATCATTCTCAATGTTGTTGATTTACCGCAGCCGGAAGGTCCAACAAGAACTACGAATTCTTTGTCTTTCACTTCTATGTTTATATCCTTAGCAGCAATATTGCCGCCCTCGTAGACCTTGGTAACGTTCTTAAGGATTACTTCTGCCATAGTTAGCCCGTAATTGTTTTTATTTGTTCTAAAAAACCAGGGTTGGAAATTCCAACGCAGCCAAAGTTATCAACTTTTCCACCATCATTCAACAGCAATGATAAGATTGCAAAAGTCATTGCAATCCTGTGATCATCAAAACTTTTAAAGAGAACATTTTTATTTTTTATTTGACCTGAAAATGAAAATCCATCTTCAAATTCATCCACGTCTAAACCTAAAAGTCTATAATTATAGCAAAGAGCAGAAATCCTGTCACTCTCCTTTTTCCTTAATTCTCCTGCATTTTTAATAGAGAAATTTCCTTCAGCAAATAAGCCGGCAACAGAAAGAATCGGAATTTCATCTATGATATTCGGAATTATTTCTTCAGGTATTCCAAGGTTATTTAATTGACTGCTTTCAATAACAAGGTCACCAAAAATTTCTCCACCGCTAATGGAAACATTTTCATAATTGATCTTTGCCCCCATTTGTTCAAGTATTACAAGGTAGCCTTTTCTAGTATCATTCAGTCCGGTGTTTTTTATTCTTATTGAAGAATTTTTCGCAAGAAGGGTGAGTACTACAAAAAAAGCGGCGGAAGAAACATCCGAAGGAACAAAATATTCTGCCGGAACGGGGTAATTAATTTTTGAGACTAAAATTGTATTGCCTGATTCACTTTTTTTAACTTCAAGTCCCAGCATCTTTTCTGTATGGTTTCTTGAAGGGAGATTTTCCAGAATAGATGTTATTCCTTCACAATGGAGCCCGGCAAGAATTACAGAACTTTTAATCTGGGCACTTGCAACAGGTAATTCATAATTTATCGGCTTAAGCTCTTTAGCCGGGAATATTTTTAACGGCAGTTTATTATTTTTAGATTCAAAGCGAGCGCCCATTTGTGTAAGCGGAATCGTTACTCTATCCATCGGTCTTTTCGATAAAGATTCATCACC
>MGZZ01000103.1:0-25293 GCA_001802795.1 Ignavibacteria bacterium GWC2_36_12
ATACAGCTTCCGGAGAACTCATATCCACTCCGGCATCTTTAAGTATATTTATCGGGTAATTGGAACTTCCTGCTTTAAGAAAATTAAGGTATTTCTCAACTGCAGGTTTACCTTCGGTTTTAACTTTCCTGGCAAGTACCTCTGATGCAGAAAAACCGGTCGCATACTGGTAAACATAAAAGTTATAATAAAAATGAGGAACTCTCGCCCAGGTATAACGTTCCTCATCATCTACAACCATTTCCGGTCCCCAATATTTTAGATATAAGGAACCGTAAAGCTCGCAAAGTATATCAGGTGTTAACGCTATTCCACTTTCTGTTTTTTCATAGACTATCATTTCAAATTCTGCAAACATTACCTGTCTGTAGAAAGTAAGGGTAATGTTATTAAGATATTTTTCAAGGAAATAAAGTTTATCCTCCCTGGCAGACGCATTAGAAATTAAATGATCGAGAAGCAGAGATTCATTAAATGTAGATGCAACTTCCGCAAGAAAGATAGAATAATTTGCATAAGGATACGGCTGCGAAACACCTGTAAAGTGAGAGTGCATGTTGTGTCCCATTTCGTGTGTCAGCGTAAAAACATCATTCAGCAAATCAGTCCAGTTTAACAACACGTAGGGATGCACACCAAAAGTAGTTCCGGATGAATAAGCACCGCTCCTCTTTGCCTGTGTTTCATAAACGTCAATCCACCTGTTGTTAAATGCCGTATTAAGTATGCCCAGGTATTCTTCACCAAGAGGCTTTAGCGAATCGAGAACAATTTCTTTTGCTTTATCATAAGGATACTTTAGCTCATTAATATTATTGAAAAGTGTTACATAAGCATCATAAGGATGAAGTTCCTTTATTCCGAGAAGCTCTTTCTTTAAAGCCGCCCACCTGTGTAAAGGTTTAAGATTATTATTTGCAGTATCAATTACATTCTTATAAACCGAAACCGGGATATTGAATTTATCCAACGCAGCCTCAAGGGCGCTTTTATATTTTCTTGCAACGGAGTTAAAAATATTTGTCTTGAGGTTCCCGTTAAACAAAGAAGAAAATGTATTTGCATATTGCAGAAAAGGTTTATAATAATTTTCAAAAGCTCTCTGTCTGAATTCCCTGTCTTTTGAATACATCGATGCATAATATCTTGCGTGAGAAATTTCTATGTCTTTCCCGGAGTCATCTGAAATCTTAGGAAATTTTATATCCGCATTAGTAAACATCGAATAAGTGTTGTATGGAGTTTGAGTTATTTCTGAAGATAATGCAAGCAGTTGTTCCTGTTCTTTTGATAAAGTATGTGTTTTTGTTCTTAAAAGATCATTGATCGTGTGGCGATATAAATTAAGCTCCTCATTCGATTTAACCATTTGCAATAAAGTTTTATCCGGTATCTGCAGAAGTTCAGGACGAATAAAAGAACCTGCAGCCGCTGCTTTTGAATGAAGGCTTTTAATTCTTTCTTCCATTGCCTGGTACTTCGTTACCCGCATGTCGCTATCCTTAGACAGCATTGCATAAAGGTACAGCTTTTCCAACTTCATCCCGATTGCATCATCAAACTGAAAACACTTCAGGAGATTATCGGAACTTTTTGAAAGAATTCCCTTAAATCTTTCATATCCTGAAATATCGCTTTCGACCCCCTTAAATTCTTTTTCCCACTCTTCATCGTTTTTATAAATGTGAGTAAGATCCCATTTGTACTTATCCTCAATTTTATCTCTTACCGGTAAAGAAGACACTTCGCTTGCTGAAAGCATTTTTGAACTACTGATTTTTTTAGAAAATATGTAATTACCCCCCTTTCTTATAGTTTGCCAAACAAATAATGAACGATAGCATTAAAGATAATAATATCGTGTAAAATATCATCACAGAAAAAGTATTTATAACCATTTCTTTTTTCTAAAAATAATTAACAACCCGACTGCAATCATCACCATGAGTATTAAAACAATTGGATAACCAAAATACCAGTTTAATTCCGGCATATTGAATGGACTGGTATTGGGATTAAAATTCATTCCATAAATTCCTACAATAAATGTTAGTGGAATGAAAATAGTCGAAATAATGGTTAAAACTTTTACAATCTCATTCAATTTTAGCCCGGAGGTGGATCTGTAAATTTCAATCATGCTGTTAACCTGTTCACGGAAATTTTCGAGCGTATCAATTGCACCTTTTATATGATCTCCAAGATCCCTGATAAAAATCAAATTAGATTTATGAATTAAAGGATGAACGTCCTTTTCTATAGTATAAATAATTTCCATAAGCGGGACAACAGACCGCCTTAGTTTATTAACCTCTTTTCTAAAGCTGTAAATATTTTCAATAGTATCCCGGCGCGGATCATCGAGAAGTTCATCCTCAATATTTTCCATCCTTTCGTCAAGCTCAAGTAAGATTACAGCATAGTTATCAACAATGGAATCAAGAAGCCTGTACATAAGGTAGTCAGCACCAAGCTTTCTTAACCTTCCCTTCCCGTTTCTCAACCGTTCTCTTACAAAGTTAAAATCGTCCCCTTCTTTTTC
Source organism: Ignavibacteria bacterium GWC2_36_12 (assembly GCA_001802795.1). Classification (GTDB taxonomy): domain Bacteria; phylum Bacteroidota; class Ignavibacteria; order Ignavibacteriales; family Ignavibacteriaceae; genus RBG-16-34-14. Next base: position 2,543 of record MGZZ01000103.1, read on the forward strand.
CTGGAAAGTTATAAGATACTTTTTACCAAGTATGAAACTCACCTGCTCAACGGATATTTTTTTAATGTTATTGTTATAATTGAGCATTTTACAAATCATAAAAACATAATCTTCCTGTTCTTCAAGCTTCGGAGAATGTATAACATTCAGAATATCTTCCAATTCAAGTAAACCGATGCCAAATATTTCTCCCACTTTTTCCAGTTTGTCCACATCGTGAAGACCACAAATATTTACCCATAAAATACTTTCGGCATTAATAAGTTCTTTCAACTCTTCAATTTTGTCAATCTTTTTCTCGGTAATTGATCCCTGATTATACTGAAAGATGTCAATCTTAATTTTTTCGATCTTTTGTTTCCCGGTAAAAATGAGGGAACCCGGGGACATCCCCTGTTTTTTTCTTACTGTGTTCAACATTGACATATTTTTCCCTCCTGACTTTTTACACTTATTTATCTGTATTAAATATAACGAAGGATTAGAAAAGAATAAAAAATGTTTGAAACGGAGATTATTGTGTGCTTGAAAGTGTCACTTTAAGTTTGCCTGTAAAATTCTGAAAATTCATGACTATAATTTCCGGCTGAGATCCATTAATACTTTTCAGTGTACCTCTCGTATCATTTTCAAATACCTCTGAATACAAAACACTGTTTCTGCTCGTCTTCACTTCAACTTCGACATAACCCGAGGAGTAATCCGCAATAATTGAATATATATTCGATTTAACTGTATTAAGAAATGTATTATCGCTGATAGTTGCAGTTATATTACTGGCATTAATTGAAAATATATAAGAATTGCCCGTCCTTGTTAGAAATGGTTCATTAATATTCCCTGTCGGATTATCAGGTGAGATTATTTCTTCCCTGCATGAAAAAAATATAAGTAAAAGTGAGAACAAAAATATTTTTATCTTTTTAAAATTCATTTATGTTTAATAATTTTTTACCTTCTTTATGCTTTCATTAAAGAATTCATAATCTCCAGCTTGAGTAAAAAATTCTCTTTTGTCTCCGTTTTCATCATAGATTACTGTCGCCGGAACTGCACCGTTCCATTCGGGATCAATTAGATTTATTACTTCTTCACTTCTCTTTTCTTCAATTACAACAACAGGAAAATATGCCGACTGCTCTTTTAGGAACGGCTTCACCTTCGAATCAATTTCCGAAGGAAGATCGACTGACACGCTGAGGAATTCCAAACCGGAATTTTTATGTCCATTATAAATTTTTACCAGGTCGGGAAATTCCTCTACACAAGGTTCACACCAGGTAGCCCAGAAATTAATAAATAATATTTTACTATTCCGATTCTCTATCTTATTTTTCAGCCAAACCTCATCCACAACGGGAATCTGCTGAGAATAGTCTGTGCTGTTATCTTTCTCCGTCTCATCTTTTTCTTCAATATTCTTTGTGCAGCCTGTTAAAACCAATAAAAGGATTAACACATAATGATTTAATCTCATTCTATATACGCTTGATGGTGCAGCCAAAAGCTTTTGTTTTTGCAACTGAAATCTTTTCCCCGCCAATTATTTCATCAAGGGCATTCGAAAGATCGGCAACTTCAACATTACTTTCTTCCCGCGAATCGTCTATCCTTCCATGGTAAAGAATTTCAAGTGTTTTAGAATTCAGTACGTATGCCTCGGGAGTGTAACTTGCTTCAAACATATCTGCAATAACATTTTTTTCATCTTTCAGAACAGGAAACTTAAAACCGTGTTCTTCTGAATGAGTTTTGCATTCATCAATATCTTCCGTCTTATTAGAATTAATGCCGAGAATAGCAATATTTTTATCATGATATTTATTATAAAGCTCAACCATTCTAGTGTTATAAGCGTTCGATACGGGACACCTGGTGGCAATAAATATTACTACAATTGCTTTTTCATCATTATAATCTTTTAAAGACTGATTATTTCCATATAGATCTACTAAAGTAAAGTTTTCTATTTTAGTTGTTGATACAAAGTTACTCTCGCCGGAGGAAGAACCGGGATAAGCAATTAAAACTAAAATCATAATGGTAATTATAGGCACAGAAATGAAAAGCATCTTCTTGAACATAAACAGCTCCTCAGATATTTTATGAAACAGATTAACTAACGGGTTTATTTATTGTGAGTATAATTAAATAATTATAATAATAATAGCGAAAAATTAGTCTCTCGCAGGAAAAAATTATTTGTTTTGTGATAGTAATTTATCAATTGCAATTTTCAACTCATTCTTAACAACTAATCTTCGATCCTCTTCATAAAACTTAATTATATCAGGCAGTTTATCTTTTGCCCCGAGTTCGGCTAAAAGTTTTGCAGCGTGAATTCTCGTTCTGAAGTAGGGATTGGAAAGTGCCGAGGATATCACATCAATAACTTCTCCATAATTTGTCTCTGCAAATGATTTTGCACAATCAAGTGCTGTGGTATCTAGCAAATGCATACCGCCATAGCTGTATTTGTACTTTGTATATTCTTTTACAAGCGGCAGGATTGAAGGATTACCGAGAGCTTTAAACCCCTCAAAAGTTCCGCGACGGATTATATTCATATGAGAGTCCATTTTTAATGCATCAGTTAATATTTGCAATGCCTTAGGATGTTTAATAGCACCTATAGAATATAGTGCAGCACCTTTCACATAATAATTATCATCATTTTTTAGCTTATCAAACAGGATATCCTCAACCTTGCCATAACTAAAAACTGAGAGAGTTTTAACTGCTGCTTCCCTCACTCTCGCATCTGCATCATCACAAGCTTTAATCAGCGGTTCCAAGACTTTATCACCACCAATTTCTTTTAGCGATTCTACAACAGAAAGCCTTACACCATAATACCGTTCTGTAAGAATTGCCCTGTTTAATACATCTACTGATTTCTCCCCGAACTTAGAAAGTTGCTTCGCAGCATCGAGCCTTCCGACAACATCGTCATCATATTGTAACTGATAAACTAATTCATCAAAACTTTTCTCAAAGTCAACTTTGCAGAGAATCCATTCATACTTGTTGAAGCGTACAAGATCGGGTTTCTGGTTTATAGTAAAAGTAAAACTATTTTCTTTTCCGGCAATATTTATTCTTTCACGTATTAACTGTTTCCCCGCAACAATTTCAACCAGAACAGGTATTTCAAAAATTCCTACGGCAGGAAATAGCTGCTGGGTTTGTTTAACATTGAGCTTTAATTCTTTTGAGGATTCATTCCAGGAATAATCAACTTTGAATTCAGGAAAACCTGCCTGGTAAATCCATTGCTTAAAAAATTCTTTAAGATTTTTATCACTCGATTCTTCAAGCGCAATTCTGAAATCTTCTGTAGTAACACCCTGGTATTTATGCTTGCCGACGTAATGCTTCAATGCTTTTTCAAACGTTTCATCTCCCAAAACAAAACGAAGCATATTCAAAATTGCGGCACCTCTTTCATAAGCCTTATCTCCGCTTAATTCAACAGGAATGAATTCCTCTTTGAGTTGTATTGTATCCACCGGTTCTGCTTTTAATTCATCTTCAAAATATAGCTTGTTAGCTAAATATCTTTGATAGAGAAAGTCATCTTTTCCAAACTCGTCTTCATACCAGAGATCCGTAAAATATGTAGCAAAGCCCTCATTAAGCCAGATGTGCTGGAAAGTTTTGCAAGTAAGATAATCCCCGAACCATTGGTGAACAAATTCATGAACAATTAAATCGTCAGCAGTATAATTCGGCTCTGCGTTTTTGTCATGAAAAATTCTCCGGTTTAATGTTGTTGCCGTAATATTTTCCATCCCACCCCATTCGAAATCCTGAACAGGTGTTTGAGCATATCTTTCATAAGGATAAGGACAGATATAATCTGAAAAAAAGTTCAGCATCCGGGGCGTTCTTCCAAAGAAATAATCTCTCTTATCAACCCAGTCAGGAGGAATATTATATTCAAGAACGATTCCTTTCACTTTTTCCTTAACAGTAACATAATCGCCAACGATTATTGAAGTAAGATAAGTCGAATACGGTTTATCCATTTTCCAATGAAAAACTTTGTTCTTTCCGTTCTCTTCAACTCCTTCAAGAATGCCGTTTGAAATCGCAATAAGATTTGAAGGAACTATAACAAAAATTTCTGAAGTCAGTTTATCATCCGGCAAATCATAAGAGGGGTACCAGAACCTGTTATATTCGCCTTCCCCTTGTGTCCAGATTTGGTAAGGCATTTCAGGAATTTCTTTTGTCGGTTTGAAAAAATACATTCCTCTTGCGGGATAAGTTTCATAATCAATAGAAACGGTAACTGAATCTTCCTTTGAATAATCTTTATCCATCTCTATAAAAAGGTGCATATCATTCTGCCTGAATTGAAGTTCTTTATTAGAAACCTTTACAGAACCAACTTTCATTGTTTTTGCATGAAGGACAAGCTCCCTAAAATTATCAACAAGCGGAGAAAATGAAAAATCACATTCCCCGATTACTTTCTCTTCATTAAAATCAAAAGCTACAGTAAGCTTTATATGGTGCTGGTCATAATTTCTTGTTTGGCTATTAAGGAATGAAACCGTATCGGGCTGTGAAAATATTTTGAGAGAAAAAAACAAAAAATATCCTATGCTGTACCATTTAAGCTTCATTTTCTTTACCTTTTTTTAGGATGCTTTAATCAGATTTCTTCCATTACTGAACGTGCGGCTTTAACTTTATTCTGAAATTTTAAGGTATGCTCTTTTTGCAGACGGGAAGCATGTGTTTCCAGGTAAACTGAGTAATCCTTCATAGACTTACAATCATATTGTATACAATAAGTAGTCTCATCCAAAGTATTTGAAGGAACAACGACTCTAAAAATCTTAAAAGAATTAAAATGACCTGTATCCAATACATCGTGAATGTGAATTTTCTTCATCCATTCGAGCCAGTCAGCTTCGACGTCTTTCTTTATATAAATTGTAACGCTGTAAATGATCATTAAAAAAATTATTACTTTATCTTCGCCCATTCGGGGAAGGTGTTGAAATCAAACAAAATATTACCAAGTAAATAAACGAGAACCGTAACTAAAATAATACCCATAATGTTAACAGCAAAACCTGCTTTCACCATATCGGAAATTTTTAATCTTTCGCTTGCAAAAACAATTGTATTTGGCGGAGTACCAACGGGCAGCATAAACGCCAAAGATGAAGAAAGTGTTGCGACTATCATAAGTAAAAACGGATGAATCCCCATTGCAATTGAAACAGACGCCATAACAGGCAATATCATTTGAGCAACTGCCGTGTTGGATGTAAGCTCTGTTAAAAAAATAATTACTGTAGCAACAAGAATTGCAATTATAAAAGGTGAGAATTCTTTAAAATAATAAAAGTTATTCCCTATAAATTCAGATAATCCGCTTTTTGTAAAACCCTGAGCAAGAGCAAAGCCTCCGCCAAAAAGCAGAATTATTCCCCATGGAACTTTTGTAAAAACTTTTGAATTAAGTATCGCCCTTTTTTCAGTTTTATTTTTCGAGGGGACAAGAAAAAGTACTAGAGCCATTCCAATAGCAACGGTTCCGTCGTTTATAAAATCCGAAAATGTTAAGAGTCTTTCCCATCCGGGAATTAGTAGAAATCCTAAATTCAAATCGCTTCTGAAAATCCAGAGCAAAGCCGTTAAGCTAAACACTACAGCAACAATTAATTCTTCAAAAGTAATTTTTCCGAGTTTAAGTTTTTCTTCTTTTATAAATGAAGGATTTATACTCAGGTTTTTATCGATCTTAAAAAAAACTTTGATTAAGAGAAAAGCTGTAAAGATCAACATCAATGTTGAAATTGGAACAGCGACAAGCATCCAGGAACCAAAGGAAATTGCCGGCGCTTCAGTAAAAGTAATCTGGTATATCCTTACAAACGCAAGATTAGGAGGTGTTCCGATAAGTGTGGCAATACCGCCAATGCTGCATGAATAAGCTATGCCAAGCATTAATGCAATTGAAAAATTCTTTGTTGTTTCAATTCCAAATTCACTCTCCAGCTTTTTGATTATTGCTAAACCAATCGGCAGCATCATTAAAGCTGTTGCCGTGTTTGAAATCCACATGGATAAAAATGCAGTTGAAATCATAAATCCAATTATAATTGAAACAGGGCTTCCGCCTAAAATATTGATAATTGTTAATGCAACCCTCCGGTGTAAGCCCCAATCTTCCATAGCTAATGCAAGTAAGAATCCGCCGAGGAAAAGAAAGATTATGGAATTCATGTAAGTACCTGCAACATCCTCACCATTCAAAACACCCAACAATGGAAATAATATTATTGGTAATAATGATGTTGCTGCAAGAGGAATTGCTTCAGTCATCCACCAGACTGCCATTAAAACTGCAACTGCTGCCGTGTAAGTTATTTGGGGATTTGCAGGATCAAGGTTTGTAAATAATAAAATATAAAGAGCGAGAACTATTCCCGCGAACAGTCCAATTTTTGATAATAGTTTCAAATTCTCACAAGTAATTTTAAGGCTAAACTTAGGATATTTTATATCTAAAATCTATTTGATTTATCGATCAGATTTCGGGCTGTCATTTTATAAAATGTCATCCTTAAAAGATTTAGAAATTTCAAATCAATTAAAGATGACATTTAATAAAACATCTTTTAGAAAATAAATTTATAAGCTAATTCAAAATTTCTTCCCGGCATAAAAGTGAATTCTTTTAGCGCTGAAAGATGATCTTTATATGATTGATCTAAAAGATTTTCTGCTTTAAGATCGAAAATATGAGCAAATCTGCCCGTTATAAGTTTAAATCCCGCATATAAATCAACGAGCCCATATCCTTTTGTAGGTTCTTCATTTGGAGCTGTTTTGTCCTGTTCGCTCACAAGCTTCCACTGAATTCCGCCCCAGTAATAATCGGTTGCATACCTTTGCTCGATTGAAAATCTCAGCGGCGGCATTTGAGGCAAATTCGTATCATTGCTTTCATTCTTACCGCGGACATAATCAAAAATAACTGTTGTACTAAAGCCTCTGAAAAATTCATATCTTGCTTTCCCTTCAACTCCGTAAAGGGAAGCTTCTGCCTGTGAGTATATAAAAACCGGAATGCCCGAGCTGTCATTAAATCCCGGGAAACCACTTCCCCCTTCTTCTTCCGGATAAAATAAACCGGCATTGCTTCTATAAATAAAATTCTTAATTGAATTGTAATACACATTAATTTCCGCTGAGTGATTCCCCTTTATCAGCCTAAGTCCAAGATCAAAACCAAGATTATTCTCCTGCAGAAGATTTCTGTTCCCGATATCAAAGCTTAAAGTAGCTTCGTGAATAGCAAAAGAAGAAAGCTCTTCCACAGTGGGTGCGCGAAAAGCATTGGCAATATTTCCATAAATAGATAATTGCTCGGTTAAGTTATATACTATCCCTATCGAACCGGAAAATGATTGGTAGTTTTTATTCTTTTCCTGAAATAATGAATCGGAGAGAATTGCAGAAGGAATATCCGATTTATTCATTTCGTATCTTGCACCAAACTGGATATATAAAGGATTGAAGTCAGCCTGTTCATAGAAGTATGCTGCAAAAGCCAGGTAATCGGCATTGGGAGTGAATGCTTCTTCTCCTTCTACAGTATAGCTTTGATTTAATCCCCAGAGACCAAAAACTCCATTTAACTTGTTGAAAAAAGGTTCGTGCTTGAAGGATAGATCGGCACTGAAAGTTTTTAGACCGAAATTTGTCCCTACTTCTCCAGTGGTTCTGGAAATTTCTTTGTGCTTGTAATCCTGGTACACTGCTTTAAGACTTAATGATTTTATAAATGATTTTATTGATGAAAGTTCATTCAAAAACCTGAATTGTTTTTTGCTCATATCAAGATAAATAGGCCCTTCCCCCCCTTCTTCAGACTGATTAACCGGAATGCCGTACTCAGAATTAAATTCACTAAAGCTTAAACCTGTTACTCCCCAGGTTGGGTGAAAAGCAGCGCCAAGCTGGTATCCATCACTTTTAAAATCGGAGTTTAATACCTTGCTTCCACCGGATATTTTATAATCGTTTCCATCTCTTCTAAAATAATTCCCGTGGAAAGAAAGTTTATCAATTCCGTAATTGAGATGAGCACTTCCAAGGTATTCATTATTCACACTTGAACCTTCGATAATAATCGAGCCATCAAAAAATTGCGGTACTGATTGGGGAATAATATCTGTTATAATATTAACAACTCCCCCGATAGCATTACTGCCATATAATAAACTTGCAGGACCTCTCAGAACCTCAATCTTTTCAGGAGTACTTCCATCACCGGAGATACCATGATCATCCGAAGCATTAGAAAGATCTCCTATTCTCAGACCATCTTCAAGAATCAGAACCCTGTTATTGCTGAAACCCCGTATTACAGGATAGCTTGTCGCAGTGCCGTTAGAGCGGATTGATATACCCGGCTGAAAGTTTAAAGTTTCTCCAAGAGTTGATTTTCTTTTGACCTGCAGATCGAGCTTGGAAAGAAGTAAAGTAGTTTGTGCAATATTTTTGGGATCTGTTTCTAATGGATTTCCTGTAACTGTTATTTCTTTCAAATCAATTGCACTCTCTATCATTTCAATTTCTACATCCTTTTCTAAAGGAACTGTTATCTTTTCTACTACGGTTTGATGACCCACAAACGATGCTCTTATAGTATAATTACCATCCGGAATATTTTTGAATATAAAATTTCCTTTCCCATCAGTCGCAGCGCCAAGCCGAAGCTCAACCAATAAAATATTCACTCCCGGAAGAGGAGATGAATCGTGGAAATCAATTACTCTTCCGGTAACATTTTGTCGTGTTTGTGTAAGTATTTTATTGCTAAAAAGAACAACTGAAAAAGTACAGATAATAAAAAAAATCTTTGAATTCATGGTCTTAATCCTTCTAATAAAAAATTGAAGATCAGCTGAAAATTATTTTTTGAAAGCTGGAATTATCTATTTATAAAGAGAATTCATAAATCAATTCTGCTATTGAGCAGAAGTTTGATTAAAGAGGTTTTATATAATAGAAGGAGGGCCTCTACGAAGCAGAGAATTAATTTCAGAAGAAATTAAAGAAGATGTAAAGGTAGATTGTTTAACTAAAATTTCAGTTGGTTTGTAATCTGTAATTGAATCTATATCTCCTTTTAACTGGCTACAGTTGAAATGAAATAGCAGGCAGAAACCATTCTGATGAAAACTTGAATTTGAAAAAACTTTCCCTTCAACGTTAATGGCATCTTCAAGAAAATAATTTGTCTTATGAAAATGGAATGAGCTATAACCCAGAATTAATAGATAAGCACCCAGGAATACTATCGAAATGGTTTTCTTATATATAATGGAGAACTTTTTCATTGATGTAATCATAATGAATAAAAATTCTATTATCAATGTTAAATTTAAAAGAGCAAGTAAATTTTTATTTAAAGTCCAGGTTATCATCCGGCTCTATATGAACCAACACATCGGTAATGCGCGGAAATTCAGATTTTATTTTATCCTTAACTTTGTGTGCTATTTCGTGTCCTTCATAAACAGAAACTTTTCCATCAACAATTACATGAAGATCAACAAAAAAATCTAACCCCATTTTTCTAACCAAACATTTATCAAGGGATAAGACTCCTTCGACAGAAGAAGCCAATTTTTTCACACTTTCCTGTATATTATGTGGAGGAGCAGTGTCCATAACTTCCTTCAACCCGATTGCTGCAAGCTTGTATGCATTATAAATAATTATCCCTGACGCACACAATGCAGCCCAATCATCTGCCATCTCATATCCTTCACCACCAATTAAAGCAACACTTATACCTACAAAAGCGAACGATGATGTAATTGCATCGCTGCGATGATGCCATGCATCTGTCTTAATAACTGTGCTTTCAATAGATTCTCCCACTTTAAACACAAACCGGAATAATGATTCTTTGACAATGACTACAATAACTAAAACTAATAAAGTAAATGGCGCCGGCGCATGATGAGGTGTTATTATTTCATAAATACTTTGAACGCTAATAATTATGGCTGCTGCCATCAGAGCAAGTGAAACAACAATTGCCGCAAGAGGTTCTGCTTTGCCGTGACCGTAAGGGTGATCCTGATCCGCAGGTTTGGTAGCGATTTTTAATCCTACCAGAACAATTAATGAAGTTACAACATCAGAAAAAGATTCTATTGCATCGGCAATAAGGGCATACGAATTCCCAAGTATCCCTGCAATAGCTTTTATAGCTGCAAGCAGAATACTGGAAATAATTCCCACAACTGTAGAGTAAATTCCTTTTGCTACGAACTTTTGTGCGTTCAATTTAGTTTCACTATCAAGCCAGTACTCTTTTAATAACTATAGTTCAAATTTGAGCCAAAGAGAAAGCCAAGGTCTTGTCTGAATTAAATAGTATAAAGCTGCCATCTGAAAATGAGCCTGAATTAACTTCTTAAAGAATTAAATTCTCAAAACAAAAATGCCATACCTCAAAGATATGGCATTTTAATAATTAGTTACTTATATCGCAATTATTTCAACAGTATCATCTTCTTTGCTGAAATAAATTTATTACCCGAAGCACCGGTTGCATTAATACTATAAAAGTATATTCCGCTGCTTATCAACTTTCCATTCTTTAATGAATTCCAATCAACTGAATGATACCCCGCAGATAAATCTCCATTTAAGAGGGTTGTTATTTCCTCACCCAAAAGATTATACACACTCAACTTAACATTTGAATTTTCCGGTATTGCAAAACTGATAGTTGTTGATGGATTAAAAGGGTTGGGATAATTCTGACTCAATTCAAACTGATCGGGAACTGTCGGTTTCTGACTTTCAACTGAAACAGCGGTAGAATCATATTTAAACGCCAAACCAAGTATACCCCTGAAACCTGTGAGACCAATTTGTGTACCGGCTCCGGTTGTTCGATCAATTTGTATTAATGCACTAAATAGATTTTCCTCACCTGTTGTACCATACAAAATATCTTCCGGTCCAAATACGAGTGCTTTTGTTTTTTTGTTCAAGCCTGTTCTGCCTACCCGTGTAGTAACACCCGTAACCTTATCTATTTTATAGATTCTGTCATTTTCACTTGACTCGTCTACACCGGCCCAAAGTTCACCGGTGTTATTTATCGCAAGTGCGCCAACGTTAATACCTATATTAGCAACAAAAGTAGTAGCACCCGTTACTGGATCCAATTCGTATAATTTCTTATCGCTTGTTGTTAAGTATAATGTGCCGTCTGTATCAAAGACAATTGCAGTAAAATCAAGCCCAAGCTCAAATAGATATAGACCAAAACCATCTGATGCATTGACTCTGACAAATTTTGCTGTTGAATCGGCAACTGTTTTTGCGAAGGCAAACAATGCGTTATCTGCAGGATTTATTGTAATACTTTTCAGTGGCTCAAAACCCGATGAACCAATTTCAGTACCTGCGCCGGTGTTAAGATCAATAGAAATTACTCTTCCCTGGGAGCCCACTCCCCTTCCTGTAGAACCATATAGCCTGTTCACTTGTGCATTCTCAATAAGGAAGTTGTTAACTTTAAAAGGGATTCCCTTTGAAGGATTGCGTGGGTCATTACTTATTACTAAAATATTTCCCTGGTAATACCCCACACTAAGCTTGTTTCCAGCTACAGTAACAAGCACCTCCTCTGGGTCACTTGCGCCAGATAAAACACCCGACCTGGGAATAGTGTAAACAGTATTTGCTCCCTCAACAGCAGTAATTTCAATATCATCGATATACCATCCTTCTTCCTCAACATAAGTGTCGCTGGTAAACCTGAATGCGAAATAAACAGTATCGGGATTTCCTGAAAGGTTTGGTAATTCAATCATTACTGATTCCCACGTATCAGTATCCTCAAATATACCGTTGTTGGATGTTGCTATCTCTTCGAAAGTTTTCCCGTTATCGAGGCTCATCAACACAGATGCAAAATCATATCCCTCTTCAGCTTTAAGGTAATGATTAAATGTTAAAACAACCTGATCCTCCGGAGGAATACTGCTGAAATCGAAGCCGGGACTTGTAATAACAGCATCTGCATCATTCCTGTATTTTAAACTATCCGGATATCCAAAATAAGCAGAAGTCGGCTTGCTATGTCCATCAAGAGTAGCTGCACCCGATGTAACTATCTGCCAGTCTTCAGCTCTTTCGCCACTTGCCGTAAATCCTCCCCAGCCTGTTTCAAAGTTATTTTGATAAATAACATCTGCACTCTTTAATAAAGATGGTCTTAAAAATTTAGATAATACTGAGCTGCTTCCAGAATGCTTAGCTAATCCATTAAACGGCACATTGCTTCTGCTGCTTAAAGAGGGAACCAGCCTATATTCTAAATCGACAGTTCCATCGTTAGAAATATCAAACGATTTTGTGATAGGATCGGTTCCCTGCTCACTGTTAAATTCAAAATCTCCAAGATCACTTTCAGAAAGAGCAACGGTGGGAGCTACAAGTCCATCAACGGAAAATTCAAACGGAATTTCTATAACACCTTTGTCTTCAACATTGGTATAAAGACGAAGAATCCCAAAGAATGAAGCACCTACAGATGAATTACCGGCTATCAGCTTAAATGTTGAAGAAGTTCCTGCCGCTATTGTACCCTCGGGAGTTTCCAGCAATATATCGGCAGCACCAGTATCGGGATAAGCAAAATTAATTTCAATTTCAGATTGGTAATTCAATGCATTATCTAGATCCAGATTCATAACATCGAATTCATATTCTATGGTTGCGTTTAATGATGCATCGCCTACGTAAAGTGTATCAGTAGATTTATCGAGGTCAATAGTATTCCCATCAGCAACTACCTGGATCATTGCATATTCCTGGACATATTGAATATCGTAACCAATTATCTCTAACAGTCGAAGATCATTGTCGGTTACTTCTTCTCTGCTGGCTCCGGCAGTCGGGTCCATAACTCCTATGAATCTTTCTTCTCCCAATGATGGTAGCCTATCTTGATCATCTCTCCAGTGCGGAGCTTGCTGGTCATCTCCTCCTGTACCGGATAAAGTTGCAGTAGAGACTTCAAGTTTTTTTAATCCGTCAAAAGATACTTGGGTAGCTTTGTAATAAGTAACATTATTTTCAAAAGCCCATACCTCTGTCGCAACCGGTCCCGGAGTTACAACTCTTGGTGCGGTACTGAACCCGGTTAAACTTCCTTCTTCAACTGCATCGGGACGGACTCTGAAAAGATCCCACGGGTAGAAGTAGTTATTGGGAGGACCGTAAGCAGGATAATTACCGGCTATTGCTGTAAAACCGAGAGCATGCCCGATTTCGTGCACAACAACCGCATCAAAATCAATTCCTTCCGTAATGCCGTCTGATGGATCAAAATCGTAAGAAAATGCTGAATTAAAACCTATAGTAGGAATTGTCCCAAACGGGGTAACTTGTAAATCCGGATCAATCTCTGCCTGAACATATCCTAACGCCTGAAGATTAATTATACCTCCAACCAACATACCCAGGTTGGCATCGGCAGTAGTAGGGGTAGGAATTGGAATAGCATCATAAAGATCCTGAAGCTGGTTATCTCCCGCGTGTAAGGTTTTAAGATTCCCGATAATATCTGAGACTGTTCCACCATCAACTGAGTAAACTGCAGAGTTGGTACTCCCAAGAACATTTGTCGGCCAGGCAGCGCCCCAGCGTGTTTCTCCATAATCTACATCGATTACAACGGTTATATTATTTCTTATAAAACGTTCCCACCTTGTTGCTGCTCTTCTAAAAGCTAAAAGAGCTTCCTTATTTTCCAACAGCTGGTCAGTAGCTCTTAACAAAATTTTCATACCCCTTACACTTTCAGGATTCAGGGATTTTACTATCGTATAATTAAAAACTTTTGGTTGAGAAAGAATATATTGCTGAATTTCTTCCTGTTTAGCTAATTCACATCTTATTGTACCGTCTTTATCTGCTTTGTAAAGGAATAAAGGTTCATTCTGTAATTTTTCAATTTTATAATTTCCATTTTGTGCTAAATTATCATACGGGTTCATAAGAAATAAAAATGAAAAACCCAATAGTAAACCTAATCGAAGAAATCGAAATTGGTATAGGGGTAGTAGAAAAGACCTCATAATATAGTCTCCAGCCTTTAGTTGTTTATTCATTTAATTAATTAGTTTAATATTCGGAAAAAAAAAGTGAATAATCAACTAATTTAGTTTAAAAGCTATCTTCAATTTTCTCCCTTAGTTTCTAACTTCTGAATAAACCGTCCATCATTATTACCCTTTGGTTTTCTCTATTTTAGTTTTCTTTCATATATTTAATGTTTAAATCTCAGGTATGGAAAACAGAAATAAATACGAAGCCGTAATCGGTTTAGAAGTACACGCCCAACTATTGACAGAATCAAAAGTTTTCTGTGGTTGCTCAACTGAATTCGGAAAGCCGCCCAATACAAATGTTTGCCCGGTTTGTCTCGGTCACCCCGGAGTTTTACCGGTTCTGAATAAAAAAGCTGTGGAGTTTACCATTTTAATGGGTCTTGCTACAAAATGCAAAATAAACGAAAGATCGGTACTGGCAAGAAAAAATTATTTCTATCCCGATCTCCCAAAGGGATACCAGATATCGCAATATGAACTGCCAATATGCGAAGATGGCTTTATTACTATTGCTTCCGAAAATTCACAAAAGAGAATAAGAATTAAAAGAATTCATCTTGAAGAAGATGCCGGGAAATCAATTCACGATCAGGGTTATGAAACTCTTGTTGATCTGAACAGGTGTGGGACTCCTTTGATGGAAATTGTCAGTGAGCCCGATATTCGTACGGCAAAAGAAGCTTATTTTTATCTCTATAAAATGAGACAGATTGTTCAATATCTTGGAATTTGCGACGGCAATATGGAAGAAGGTTCATTGAGATGCGATGCCAATATATCTGTGAGATTAAAAGGAGAAGATAAATTCGGGATAAAGACTGAAGTAAAAAATATGAACTCTTTCAAAAATGTTGAAAGAGCAATCAATCACGAAATAGAAAGACAGGTGGAAGTCCTTGAAGAAGGTGGAGAAATAGTTCAGGAAACTCTTTTATGGAATGCCGATTTAAATGAAGCTTTCCCGATGCGTTCAAAAGAAGAAGCACACGATTACCGTTATTTCCCGGAACCAGATCTTCTCCCGGTTGTTGTTTCGGAAAAATGGAAGAAAGGGATTGCAGAAAACCTACCGGAACTTGCTGATGAAAGAAAAGAAAAGCTAATAAATAATTACAATCTCCCTGAATATGATGCCGACATATTAACTCAAAATAAAGCCATAGTAGATTATTACGAAAATGTAGTGGCTTTTACCAATGACTTTAAAGCTGCAAGCAACTGGATAATGGGAGATGTCTTAAAAGTTATTAATGAACAAAAGCTCGATATAGAAAACTTCCCTGTTTCAGCAGAGAAACTTGCTAAGCTTATCAACCTGATTAATGACGGAGTAATAAGCGGGAAAATTGCAAAGGATATTTTCCCTGTAATGCTCGTGGAAGGAAAGGACCCGGAAGTAATTACCCGCGAGAAAGATCTTGTGCAAATAACCGATGCTTCCTCAATTGAAAATATTGTTGAAAAAATTATCGAATCTCACCAGGATGAAGTAAGACAATTCCTGGAGGGGAAGGAAAAGGTAATAGGATTTTTTGTCGGACAAATAATGAAAGAAACAAAAGGGAAGGCAAATCCAAAAATTGTTAATGATGTTTTGAGAGAAAAGTTAGCAAAAATCAAAAATCAAAAGTCAAAGGTCAAAAGTTGAAATAAATTTTGAGCTTTCAAGTTATTATTTAACAAATACGGAGATACATTTTGTCGTTTAAAAGCGGATTAAAAAAATTCCTTGGGATAAAATCAAAAGAAGAAGTAAATAAACCCAAGACACCTAAGGAAAAAACTAAAGAATTTTTCGAGCAGCTTTTTTTTGCTGCCGTAGCTGCATTCCTGATTATAACATTTGTAATTCAGAACACACGAATTCCAACAGGTTCTATGGAAGACACCATACTTGTTGGGGATTTTGTTCTTGTAAACAAATTTATATATGGCTCATCTTCCCCGAAATATATTCCATTTACAGAAGTTGAACTTCCGCATTTCAGGCTCCCTGCAATAAAAGAACCTAAAGCAGGAGATATTGTTGTTTTTGAATACCCGGGAGACAGAGACCTGCTTTTTGCTACAGAAAGAGGTGTAAATTATGTTAAGAGATGTATTGGAACACCTGGTGATACGATAGTAATAATTGACAAAGTGATTTTTGTAAATGGAAAGGAGTTCTGGATTCCGCCGCACATTAAATATCTTAGCCCTTACTCAAAGCCGAAAGAAGTGATAGAACCGAGAATATTCCCGCGGGGAATGCAATGGAACGAAGATAATTATGGTCCTTTGGTGGTTCCATATAAAGGATATAAAATAAGTTTAAATCCTGATAATGTTGAACAATGGAGAACAACAATAGACAGAGAGTATGGTAAAAAAGTTGTCGACGTTGAAAATAATGTTGTTACAATTGAAAGTATACCGGTATCTTCTTATACATTTAAAAAAGATTATTATTTTATGATGGGCGACAACAGGGATGATAGTCTTGACAGCAGGTTCTGGGGTTTTGTTGCAAGAGATATGGTTGTCGGGGAAGCTTTTATAACTCTTTTCTCATGGGATAGAGAAATTCCTTTTTCTGATTTATTCAGATTGCTCGGTTCAATAAGGCTGGATAGGGTGCTTTTACTGCTACATTAAGATTAGCTAAACCTTGAAGGTTAGGGTAATTGAAGAACAATGTGAAAACCTTCAAGGTTGCTTGAGTTGCGTTGTATCCTCCAAGATATGAGGCCAGTGACCTTGAAGGATTTCAGAACGTTGAGAATATTTAGCTTCTTAAATTTCGAAAGAACACAAAATGGATTCTCCAAGATACTTTCAAGAAGATACCTATCACCATCTTTATAATCGGGGTGCTAATAAAGCAAAAATATTCTTCGACAAAAATGATTGTTACTACTTCTTCAAAAAGTTAAAAGAGTATAAACAAAAGTATTCAATTGAGGTTCTTTGTTACTGTCTGATGATAAATCATTTTCATATTTTTGTAAGACAAACGACGCGTGATAAATCAATAGGCAATTTTGTTGGGGATCTAACTAATTCTTATACAAAAACTATCAATAAAAAATATAAAAGAACCGGGGTTATTTTCGAAGGTAAAACTAAAAATAAAATAATATATGATGATAATAACTTTACTGTTCTTACTAAATACATCTTATTAAATCCCATCAGAGCAAAGCTTGTTACTAAATTTGAAGATTGGGAATTTTCAAGCGCAAATGATTTCTTAAATAATAATAAGAACTCAATAACTGATAATACAATTCTTAAATATTTCAGATCAGTTGAAGATTTCAAAAGCTATATTATGAATGCTGAAGATTTTGAAGAATTACGGAAATACTTGAAGAACAACTCTGAGAAAAGCTGTTGAAGGAAAACCTTGAAGGTTGGGGGAATTGGAAAATGAATTCGAAAACCTTCAAGGTTACTAGAAAGTGATGTATCCTTCAAGGTCTGAGGCCAGTGACCTTGAAGGATTATAAAAAGACTTCTTTTACTTCACTAAATAAAGGCAAAGAGCAAAGCGTGGGTATAGTAAAATCCGAAATCGAAAATTAAATTAACCATATCCTAAAGTTGTTGAGTCACAAAAAAAGGCTGCCCTTTTGAGGCAGCCTTAAGTTTCAACGCTTGTCTTCAGAATTAAAAATTAACTCTGAATCCAAAATTGAAGTTTCTAGGTAAACCAGGATATATCTCTGCATCATCTGCCGAGTGATTTTTGCCATTAGCAGTATATGCATTAAAGCCACTATTATCTGTTGCATCTTCAACATACAACTCATCTAACAGGTTAAATACATGTAAGAAAACAGTAACACCAATACCTGCAACCTGTCCCGGAAGTGTGTAATATGAATGGAAATCAACCAGGCTGTAAGCCGGAATTTGCCATACCTGTGCCCTGTCAGTCGCAACGGTTCTACTAAAAGGATCAAATTTGGAATAATAATTAGTATAATATCTCCATGAAACCTGACCCTGTAAACCAGGAATTGGGAAAACAGTTACTGCTAAAGCACCCTGGGTCTGAGGCTGATCACCGACTTTTAGATCTTTCAGGTAATAGTTAAAAGTTTGACTTGCACCAGATGAAAAATCACTTACATAAGTACCACTAACATCTTCTGTGTATTTCCATATTCCCTGGCTGAAAGCCAAATCAAATCTGACATACTTTATGGGCTGGTAACCGACTTCTAATTCGGCTCCCATATGACGTTCACTTACACCACCTAATCTTACCAATCCATCTGAACCATCAGGATTAGTTACAAGAAAATCAGTAGCGCGGTCAGTCCAGTTTGTAAAGTATATATTTACTTTAAGACTCAGTTGATTTTTAACTATCCTTGCATTCGCACCTGCTTCAAAAGAGAGGAATTTTTCATTCTCAGGATCTTCTACCATTGTACCTGTAATATCATCTATAGCCTGGTCAAAAATCGGTACCTTTGAAACATATCCACCATTAACAAAAACGTCCCATTCCGGGTTTAATCTGAAGCTTGCACCGCCTTTAAATTGATAACCGCCAATCCAGTCAGTTACAAGATTTAATTCGCCGCCTGTAGCAGGATCTCTTTTAAAGTGATCGGAATAGTCGAATTTGATCATCGAATAGCCAACATTCGCATAAACGGTATATAATTGCTTAGTATACTCTCCCTGCACATAACCACCGAGCCAGTTAACAGTATTAGTATTGTTATAATCTATCCTGTCACCCAGCGATCTGTAATTATTAGTTGAAAAATCATCACCGTCCCAATAATAAAAATCATTGCCTAACAGATCACGGACGTCCCTGTAATGCTCTATTTCAGCCGTTCTCCAGTCAGCACCAAAGGATAGGTTTAAGTTTTTATTTACTTTTAAGAATGCTTTGGAGATAGCACCGAGTGTCCACTGATCATTAACACTGTTTCTTAAAATTCCACCTCGGTTTGGATCACCGCTTATATTATTTGAGATTATATATGGTTCAGCAGTTCCATCGCCGTTTAAATCAACATTTACCAGGTGGGTCTTATTGCTGGCAATAGTAGCATCCCAATCGACAACTCTTTGTAAAAGCGAAGGAGTATTATACTTTAAGCTACCAAAGGTTCCCGAACCGCCTCCTTGTCCTCCTGACCAATATACGCTGGAGTATAAATTCAGATTAGCAGCTAATTGTGAATACCAGTTAAGGTTGATCAAAGGTTTGTGGAAATAATTTACTCTTTCATTTATGTAGCCGGGGTCACGGCGAAAATCAATTGCACTATTCCAATAAGATCTCTGAAATTGTTTCCCGGAATAAGAAGAGCTAACGCTATTCCAGTTCGAATTATATAAAATTCCCTGTTCTCTTAGCTTTGAATCCTTAAGAGATGCTTCGGAAAAGCCAAGATCTCTTGCAAGTTCATGGCTGTAAGTCGCAGCATTCAACGCAAAAGTTCTTTGACCGTGTTGCTGCGGAGCTCCCATTCCATACAGCTCCAATCTATTGTTATTATTTATTTGATATGCTGCACCAAAATAATATGCCCAGGCATCAGTCCAGGTTTTATCAACAATACCTTCTCCAACTTTACGAACACCACCGATGCTCAAAGCAAATTTATCATCAATCAAACCTGTATGAGCAAATAAAGTCTGCTTTGAAAATCCACCCGTCCCGGTTTCGTTCTGGTACATAACACCGGCTGCATGCCGGGTAGGATCGGTAATAATATTTATTGTTCCTCCAATTGAAGGAGAAGCAAGACTAATTGCCGAAAGCCCTCTTTGTATCTGAATAGAAGAAGTTGCATCGCCTAATCCATCCCAGTTGGACCAGTACACCCATCCGTTTTCCATATCATTAATCGGAATACCATTCAGTAATATTGCAACGTTTTTTTGATCATAACCACGAAGGTTAACTCTTGAATCTCCGGCACCACCACCATAGTTTGTTGCATAAATTGAAGGTGTAGAATTAAGTACCAATGGAATGTCTCTTGAACCAAGGGTAAACTCTATATCTCTCTTTTTTACGTCAGTAAAAGCGACCGGCGTTTCCCTATCTTTTGCCCTATCGGAAATTACAGTAACAGAAAGAGTATATTGATACTCAACCATACTGAAATTTACAGCCATATCGGAACTAACATTAACTTCTTTTTCAACCCTTTCATACCCGATATAACTGCAGGCAACTGTATAAGACCCCTTTTCGACAGTAACAGAATAATTCCCAATTTCATCTGAAGCAGCCCCCCAGGTGGTTCCCACCACAAAAACGTTTGCTCCAACAAGAGCTTCTCCTGTACTGGCGCTCGTAACATTTCCGGATACCTTATAGTTCTGTGCGTAAGCCGTGAATGCAAACAGAGCGATAAAAACTAAAATGTAATTGTACATTTTATACATGTGACTCTCCTCTAATATTTTGTTAGTGTGTAAGTTATTTTGAAATGCGAATAAGTCTGCAAAATGCCCTCTCATATATCCAATAATTTTCAGCAGAACAAATATTCTTTTTATTCAGAATGATTGCAAGTATTTATTAATAAAATTAATAATAATAACAATCTGATAACATAATCTATTTAAAAATAAACAATTTTAATTATTGGGCAAGAAAAATTTTGGGCTGAATTTCTAAATTCTTCTTTAATAAAATACCTATATTGCAGACCTAAATTTTGAAGATGTGATCTCTAACACTGATTAAGCCTATTTATTAAAATTATGGAACTTTTAAATATTTCCTACGAAAAATATACACTCTCAAACGGGCTTGAAGTTATCCTGCATAATATTTCCTCATTGCCAATTGTCGCGATAAACCTATGGTATAAAGTAGGTTCAGCAAATGAAAGAGAAGGAAAAACAGGTCTGGCTCATTTGTTTGAACACATGATGTTCCAGGGCTCTGAAAATGTTCCTAAGGAGATGCATTTCAGACATATCCAGGAAGCTGGCGGATCATTAAACGGCTCGACAAATACTGACAGAACAAATTATTATGAAAAGCTTCCTTCTAATTATCTTGAACTTGCCCTTTGGCTGGAATCAGACAGGATGGGTTATTTTCTCCCGGCTCTTACAGAAGAAAAGCTAAATAACCAGATTGACGTTGTAAGAAATGAACGGCTTGAACGTTATGAAAACCAGCCATATGGTTTGGCGTGGGAAATTTTAATATCCAATATATATCCGAAAAGTCACCCTTATAGCTGGCCTACGATAGGTTTTATGCCTGATATATCTTACCAACTCGATGAAGTAAAAAATTTCTTTAAAACTTATTACTCACCATCAAATGCGAGCCTTGTTATTGCCGGCAACTTTGACACCGGCAGAATAAAAGAATTGGTTGAGAAATACTTCGGTGAGATAAAATCTGATGGAAAAAGTTTAAGTGCGAGATCAAGTTCAAGTGTAAGTGCAAGTTTAAGACCTGAAAGTGTGAAGTTAGAAAAGGAAATCCTGATCGAAAGAAAAGAGAATGTGCAGCTAGAAAGGATTTATCTTGCCTGGCATTCTGAGACTGTTTTCGGCAGGTATGATTCCTCACTTGAAGTACTTGCCGATATTCTTTCCGGTTCAAAAAATGCCAGGTTATACAAAACACTTGTATTTGAGAAAGAATATGCGCAGGATGTAACTGCTTATCAACATTCCGGGAAATACGGTGGAACTTTCATAATTATTGCCACGGCAAAACCGGGTATCGAGCTAAACAAAATTAAAGATGAAATATTCAATGAGCTGAAAAATATCGAAGTAAACGGAATTACAGATAAAGAGCTTACAAGATCAAAAAACGGAATTAAATCCGGGTTTATTCATTCACTTCAGAATATCGATTCGCTTGCAGACCAGCTTAATTATTATGCTTTTTATTTGAATGAACCTAATTCATTTAACTATGATTTAAAGAGATATGAAGAAACAGATTCTTCACTTATAAAAGAAGCCGTTAAACTTTATCTAACAAAACCTTTTGTTGAATTAAGAATTGTTCCGGAAAGAGTAAATGATAAATAGAAAAATAAAGCCATCGCCTTTGGGCAAAATAAAATTTTCTCTGCCCGGAATTAATGAGTTTACACAAAAGAACGGATTGAAAATTCTTTTTGTTAAGAAAGATAATCTGCCGTTAGTTCAATTCCTTCTTTTGTGCAATGCGGGCTCTATTTTCGATCCTGAAGGTAAAATAGGGTTGTCAAATCTTACAGCAATGACACTGGATGAAGGTGCCGATGAATATGATGCACTTCAGCTAAGTGATGAGATTGATATGCTTGGTTCTCATTTAAGCATCAGGAGCGGCGAAGATAATATCATTATTTCCCTGCAAACTTTAAAAGAAAATAGCGACCGGTCTTTTGAACTCCTGGGTAAAATAATCACTCAGCCTCATTTTAAGGAAGAAGATTTCCAAAGAGAAAAGAGAAAAGTTTTAACAGCAATTCTCCAGCGAAAAGATAATCCCGATGAAGTTGCCGAGCACATTTTTGAATATAACCTTTATGGCAATGAAAGTCCCTATTCAAATCTTTTCCTTGGTAAGGAAAAAGATATTAACTCTAT
>MGZZ01000103.1:25327-25770 GCA_001802795.1 Ignavibacteria bacterium GWC2_36_12
CTTTTAACCGCAGGTAATTCGGCTTTAATAGTTGTAGGAGATACTTCAAAACAGGAAATCGACAAGCTCATTGATAAATATTTAAGCAATTGGAAAACCCAGGTACCTGATATAAATAAAATTCCGGAGCCCCAAAGAAAAGGAAGCTGTATTGTATTCTGCAATAAAGAAAATGCCATGCAGAGTGAAATAAGGATCGGTCACTTAGCCTCAAAGAGAAATGAAGGAAATTATTTCGCAAAGCTTCTGCTTAATACAGTTTTGGGTGGACAATTTACCAGCAGGATAAATCTGAACCTCCGGGAAAATAAAGGCTATACTTACGGTGCTTTTTCAAGATTTAATTACTATAAACACCAGGCTCATTTTTATGTCTCCACTTCAGTATCAACGGAAAATACCGGTAATGCAATCCGAGAGATTCTTTCAGAGTTAAAAAGAAT
>MGZZ01000104.1:0-2629 GCA_001802795.1 Ignavibacteria bacterium GWC2_36_12
TCCAAATCTGGATACTAAAAACAGCAACAGGTTTTCTGTTGGAATAGAATACTCTTCAGGTGAAAATAAAAGAGACGAAAGCTGGTTTAAAAGTCTCTTTTATAGATTTGGTGCAAATTACAAAAATTCATATCTTCAAATAGATAACACGCCTATTAATTCCAAAGGAATTAGCTTTGGTATTGGAATTCCTTTTGATAAAATCAGTATTCTTAACCTTTCAGTAGAATATGGTGAAGAAGGAACATTGAACAAAGGATTAATAAAGAATAGTTATTGGATGTTTTATCTAAATATTTCCCTCTATGAATTTTGGTCTACTGTATCCCGATAATTCTATTTTCCCGGTTAAACCTATAATCTCAAGTGGTTAATTTTTTCATAAAATGAATCTCTAAATTGCATCCCGATAGGAATTTTTTTTTGACGAATGAAGATATGGTTGTATTCAATTTTGTCTATCGAAATAATGTAGGACTTATGCACTCTTGCAAAAAGCTCGACTGGCAATCTGCTTTCCGCATGTTTAATAGTGCTTTTTGTTATTAGAAATTTTTCGTTAGCGTAAATTTTTATGTAGTCTTTTAATCCTTCAATATATTTTATTTCGTCGATACTAACTTTTACTGTGCTAAAGTCAACTTTAACAAATAAATATTTATTTAAACTCACAATTTGATCGCTAATGTGTTTTAGAATTTCTGCTTTTTCAGGTCGTTTTAGATCAGTCATTTAAGCACTTATTTTTTATTTTGTTATTTTGATAACATAATCATTTGACGATATATTTATTCAAAACTTGCGTAAAGGAATGATATAGGAATATTAAAATGCAGATAAGAATTTTAATTGCAGTGATTTAGCGGATTAAGTAAGTGCGATTCCCTAACTTTTCAAATTTTCATTATTTTTTTAAATGTTAAACCAATAACTAAACTTTAATAGAAATACACTTGCTGGATATACATCTTTCAAAAGACTAATTGCATCACTCACCGACCTGCCAGATGGATTTTCAAAATAAGTTCTTTCATTAGACCATACGAGATATATTTGTGAGCCCGGCAGATATTCCCACCTCAAGACAAGATTGGACCTGAATTGAGAAAAGTTGAAATCAGGGTTGTGGAAAGTAACGGGCGTCGATCGGTCGGCATTATTTTCTATTACTTCATATTCATCACCATTTTGAACAATGTTCAAAAAAGAAAATCTGTCATTATAATTTTCAGCCTGAGGACTGGTTACACTTTTAAATTCAGAATATTTACCAACAGAAGCAAAAGGACTTCCATAATATTGAATTGAAAATTCCGGAGTAATGTGGTAATCGATCCTGAACGTAAAGCCGAGCGTATGCTGGTTAATCTTAGCAAGAACGTATTTGTTTTCATTGTCAACAGTTTTCGTATAAATATATTGCAGATCGTCAATGTTCGAAGAATAATTCGCACTCAATGATAACTTCAGCGTATTTGAAAGCATTATCGAAGTGCCGGGCTCCAGGCTATAATATCTTTTACTTTGATAATCTGACAGAGAAATGTCTGTAGTCAGATCAAAAAATATTTTTTCCGAAGGATCTGTTCTTACATAGAAACTATGCGACCAAACTGCGGGAATCAGCATTGCATATCCTCCGCGCAGTATCCGGGTATCGAGAGCTTGTGCGGTATAATTAATTGATGTATTAATTGCCCACTTATTCAGGAACTCAAGATATATGCTTAATTCTCCGCCGGATGATAAATGGTTCACTCCAAAATCAAAATTATTAAATTGGCTTAATCCAACATTGTAAGTCCTGAAAATTGATTCTGGCTGATTAACAAAAAATGAAATGGAATTTTCCTGTTTAATAATATCTGCCATTTGCATATAACCTATATCGTTGATATCGAGACCGGGTGAATACCAGCTTAACATACTTGAATAACGCCAGAGCCCTTTACTTCCTTTTCCAATTTTAATTTTTCCTCCATATCCTGAAAGTTGAGTCCGCGAACTATCATATTTTAAATGATTTGCATCGGGACGCTGATAATATCTTGCTGAAGAAAACTGAAGAAGTCTGATTGCATCTGCGCTTCCTGAAATTAAACTACCTACTAACTTGGCATCGACATAGAATTCCTTATCATTCCATTGATGAAGTAAATCTATTCCTCCTGTAAAGGCATTACGATTCATAAATTCAAGATGAGAATCATTTATAAATCGGTTTGTAGAAGTAAAAATACCACCAAGTACCGTGTTCCCCTCTTCAAAATCCTGTTGAACTCTTGCTATAATATAATTAGTTAAAGGTTCTACTTTAACATTTCTGTTATTACCTGCCGAGTTTAACTCTGCATTTTCAATTGCTGTGAGACTCTGTAATACTCCAATTGAAAATCCATCGGAAGTTTTTCCACTAAGTTTAAGAGCGCTGAGAATTGTTGTATTATCGGGATAATCCATATATTCATTCTGATTCAAGCCGGGGAAATAAGTTGGTGAATGTCCAATTCTCCTGCTGTAAAAAATGCTTGCATCATCAAATTCAAAGTTGAAAATATTTTTCCCTTCAAGAAAGAAAGGGCGTTTCTCTTCATAGAAAGTTTCAAATGCGGTTAGGTTCATTACAGAA
>MGZZ01000104.1:2778-4257 GCA_001802795.1 Ignavibacteria bacterium GWC2_36_12
TTTTAATCTTCCAACCGAATAAGGCATAATTTCAATGCGGCGTGATGGCGGCAGTCCTTTTATTCCATGCAACTCACCAAACAAATAAAGCATACCTGCACCAAGTGAAGACTGAGGTTCCCAGTCACTTTCTTCCTGCAAACGATCTATCCATCTCCAGCAATGCATTCCCCAAAGCTGTTCATAATCATTGCTGTAACGAAGCTGGCTTAACGGGATTTCGTATTCAGCCGTCCACGCTGAATCTTCCATTCCTGTTTTAACATACCACACTGCATTCCAGCTGTAATCGGCATTCATTGGGTTTGTTAAAACAAGGTCTATCTTTTGTCCTGCAACAGTTACATTAAATTCAAAACCTGTACGATGATCGTGATAGCTGTCGAAATTAATTCCTACAGCATCGCCATTAAATTGATCCCGCCTTCCTGCTTTACGGGAAATTTTATCCGGCTCGTTATCAAATGCCCTGATGGCAACATATATGTTGTTATCATCATAAAGGATTTTTATTTCTGTAGGCAGTGAAGGTTCGGCTCCCTCGTTTGGAATCCATTGAGTAAAATCTCCTGCCCATTCACCTGTTTGCCAGCAGGTATCGTTCAGAATTCCATCAATAACTGGTTTAGGGGTAGTCAATCGTATTGTTTTGTAAATACGCGGAACTCTCTCCGAAATATTTTTTACTGTATCTTCGTCATTTACTAAATTAAAAGAAAAACTATTGTTAATGAACAATAAAAACAAAGTAAGGATAGTAATGTAGCAAGTATTCATATTGCAGTATTTATTTTTGAATTCAAAATTTTATTCAGATAAGTGTAATTAAAATTGAAATCTATAACTTGCAGAAAGTTTTTTATGTGTAAAGGTTTGTAAAACATTATCATCCTGGCGAAAGAATCAGCAACCAGCAAGGTGAAATAATTAAAATTAAAGATGATGTGTCGGACATATTTGCACCTCAAATTATTTTCAATGTACTTTCTTAAATAAAATTTTTAATTTTTTCCCAGAATTCTTTTATAGGCATTTTCGGCTTTCTGCAAATAAAAATACCTACATTTTCATACGACATTCCGTATTTATTTGAATGATTTTCGACAAGCTGAACATCTTCAAAAAATTCGCTGTTGTCCTCATAATTCGAACCGATAATAATTAAAATATCTCCCTTGTAATCTTTAGGATAACCCCATATCCAGAAATTATTATGAGAAGAAATTGCTTGAGGAAGATTATATTTTTTTCTGTAAAAATTAGCGGCACCAGCTTCCCCGTAATTCTGCCCGAATATCAACGCTTCTTTTCTTTCTTCCTTTGAAAGCATATTATAAGCCGAGGCAACCTTTTGTACCATTTCTTCCCAGCCGAATCTATCCGCATAAAACTGTGGCAGCTTTCCTAATTCTGATCGTTCACCACTTTCAGGTTTAATTCCCAGCGTTTCGGAATATTTAATAAAAGATTCAACATTTA
>MGZZ01000104.1:4276-22165 GCA_001802795.1 Ignavibacteria bacterium GWC2_36_12
AGTCACTATAAAAACAGAAGGAATAACAAGAATAACCAAAACAGTTCTAACAAAAGGACGTAAATAATTTTCAATCAGGTAATCTGCTCCAATGACACCTGCTGCTAATATTACAGGATATAGCACACCCATGTAATACGGTTTTCCATTGTTAAATATGAAAACCAAAAACACGGAAACGTAAATCCATCCGATGATGCTATAAGCTTTTCCTTGTTTGTTAAAAAACAAAAAATAAATTCCTGTAAGAACAAATAAAGAGTAACCGGGATTTAGTTCTAATAAAGAATTCAGTGTAAACTCTATGAGGCTCATTGGCTTGTTTTTATATGCAGAAGCGTTGCGCATAAATTCAAGAGTCGGGAAGTTGTTTGCAATTTGCCATATGATGTTTGGAAGGAATATAATAAATGCTATTGCAGCGCCTATCCAGATTTCTTTCGATTTAAGATATTCTCTGTTTTGGGTTAGCATTAAACCAACAGCAAGACCAAAACCCAAAAACAAAAAAGTTAATTTGTTTTGAAGACCGAGACCGAATAAAAGTCCGATAACCAGCCAAAGTTTAGCATTATTAGTATTTATTAACCGGATAAGAAAATAAAACATTAAAGCTGAAAGAAGAATATCAAACGAGTTCATTGAGAAGTAGCTGCTGGTTCCCAATACAACTCCTGAAAAAATTACTAAAAATGCAGTAAAGATTTGAGCAAATTTACTGCCGTTCAGCTCTCGTGCAATTAAACCTGATATGAAAACAATAACCGAGCCGGCAAGGTATGAAAAGACTCTTATACCAAATATTGAATCGCCAAACAACGCTCTTGAAACCGAGAGAATTACTTCTGATAATGGCTGTACATCAACATAACCCCAGGCAAGACGTTTAGAAATTTCAATGTAATAATATTCATCTCTGAAAATTCCATAGTTGCCTGCAAAGACTATCAGAAGGATTAATTTGAATAGCGAAAGATAAAACAGAATTGCATTGGTTGAAGACATTTTTTTATTTAAAAGCACCGGGCGTTTCATAATTTTAATATTCGATTATTGAAAAAAAATAGTAATATCTTTTCATAAATAATTCATTTTTTTAAGTTCTCAGATTCCAGATAAAACAAAGTTTTCTTTACATCCACGTTCCTGTTTTGCTCTTATAATCAATATATTTTTCTCCAAAGGTTTCTTCCATTATCCTTTCTTCTAAAGGAATAAAAAATATTCTGACCACTAATATGAAAACGAATGGAACACAAACAGAGATTATATTTCCGAAGCAAACTGCAATTCCGAGTAAAAGCAAAAACATTCCTGCATACATCGGGTTTCTCGATTTACTGAATATGCTTTCATCTATTAAATGAGCAGACGTTTCAAAATCCAAAGTTGTTTTATACTTTTTAAACAAATCCCTTGCCTTACCCATTATTGAAAAACCGGCAAATGCAATAATTAATCCCGTAAGATTTATTGGGAACGGAACAACATTCAATTCCGGCAAAAGAAAATAAAACACAATTACCAGGATCAGACTAAATAAAACTAGTACCGGTGGGATAAATAATTTTTTCATAGAATATCTTCCAATATCTGAACGACATCCCTAACACATTCATTACAAACTCTATCTTTGAGATTATTTTGAAAATATTTTCTTCCCTTTTCAGTGCTCAGATCACAACCATTAAGCAGTTCGAGACAAATAAATGTGCCATGCTTTGCCTGAAACTTGTAAAGCAGCTCTCTTGTTTTTTCGTAAGTTTTTTCAGTATTAGATTGCGTATCACCTTCCCCTCTCCCATACTTTGCACCAATAGCTATTACACCACCGGTTACTGCGCCACAGACTTCCTGTTTTCTTCCCATTCCGGCACCGAAGCCGCACGCTATTTTTAATGCAACGTTTTTATCAATCTTGAAGTCTTCGGCAAAAGAAAATAACACAGCTTGTGCACAGTTATAACCTGAAATAAATTTCCAGGATGCTGTTTCAACTTTGTTATTCATATCTAATCTCCTAAAAATGTTTATGGGTGTTCGAATTCTATAAAGGGAGATTTCCACGTAACCGAGTCACCATATAATTTATATTTATAGTTCACCACTTCTAATTTCTGAGGAACAATTTTGATTAACACCAGAACATTCTTCCAGTCATTCACATATTGTTCCCAATATTCTCTTTTTTTATTTACTAAAACCTCCTTGTCATCAATTATTTCTGCTTTCCCATTTATAGCTACATAACCGGATGGATTTTTATGATCGGCATAGTACACACAGACATTGGGATTATTCTTAATCTCCTTCGCCTTACGGCTTACCCTGTTGGTTGCAAACCAGATTGTCATATCTGCTTCCAGAGGATAAGGATTCATTGTTCTTACATTGGTGAGACCGGTAGAATCCATAGTAATAAGCGCACAGTAATTTTGCATACCCATAATTTCACTTGCTGCTGCGATTACAGAATCACGATTCAAAACTGCTTCTTTTTTCTCCTGGGCAAAACATTCCGAGATAAACAACGGAATAACACAAGACACAAGTAAAAAGCAAAATAAACCAAAATGTAATTTGTCAAATTTTTTCATGAAGAACTCCGAATATGATTGTTTTTTCTATACCTTATTTCCTGTTTCTTCTGAACAGGAATTACCCGAAAAACTTTTTTGATTATCATTATTATTTCATTCTAATCCATAATGAACAGCGTTACACCTTTTTCAGTGAACGAACGATGAGGGTCAGCTTTGTCACCGACATAATAAACCATTCCTTCTTTTAAGATGTGCAAAGAACCGTCTTTTAGTTCCGTTGTCATTTCTCCTTTAATACAATAAATGATATGTCCCTTTTCACACCAGTGATCTGCTTTATAGTTGGATGAATATTCAACTTTGCGTAATCGTATATCGCCTATTTGCTTTATCTTCCATATTGCATACCCGGTTAATCCTACATGCCTTTCGGATTGAATCTCATCCCAATTAATTAAACCAAAAAATATATTGTTACTGATATTCATAAAGCGTTTTTTATTTTTAACGGCAGGTTGGACCAATTCCCGATGGTTCCAATTAAATAAAATAACCCTATGATAAGTGATACGGAGGAAGACACTAATTCTCTTGTGGGAATAATCATTGAACCTTGCAGAATGCCAGCATTGATGAGAAGCTCAAGTACAAGAAATAATCCCCGCAATGTGAATAGAACACCAATTATTACAAGCCCCGAGCGAAGCAACGGTAAACGTTTTATAATACCAGCACCTGACAGGGCATAAAATCCGAACAGAGCAAAAACTAATGCGACAAAGAAACCTGTTAAGTAAAGCAGCCATAGTTTGGAAGCGACTTGTTCCCAGGCGCCAAAATAACGTGCCCACGATGGAACGCTGGTTATAACTGCCTGAAATAAAGCAACAGAGAAAGTAAGAACGCCTGCAAGTTTTAATAGTTGTTTAGAAATTGTCATAAGATTTTTCTTTCTTCGTTAAAGAGCTAAGCTGTTTTAAGTTTATTTTCCAACCAGGAACGTATTTCTACAGAGAGCTTTTCCTCTACCAGGTTCAGCAAGTCCTCAGTTGTTTTAATTTTAGTCTCTGAAACTTCTTTGAGAAAATCCAGGAACAAATTCTTTCCAATCTTCTCTTCCATTTCATAAAGAATAATTGATCCTTTTTCGTACAACACCGTGTAAGCCTCCTGCGAATCTCTTTCAATTCCCCAGATAGGGGGTAAATTTTGAATTCTGCTTTTATATTCTTCTATCTGTTTCTCAAATTCTTCGGGTCCCATTCTTTCCCGGATAAATAACAGCATGCTGTACTCGGCAAAAGCTTCATTAAGCCAATCTTCCCACGTAGTTGTTACGGCACAGTTCCACCAAAAGTGAGCAATCTCATGAGCTACACCTTTCGTGGAAGTATAAAAGTTAAAATGCTTTGTTCTCATTGAAACAAAATTTTTCCTTGAATACCCGCCTCCCCATTCGAAAGGTGCTATTACAAATTTGAAATATGTACTATCTTTCTTTCCAAAAAATCTTTCAAACAAGTTTAGGACATATTTACATTCGCTAAGAATGGAATCAGCATCTGGATCAGAAAAATCAGTATCGTTATAATCTGTTTGAATAAATGCTTTATTTTCATTCGATATTTTTGATTTTAATTTTTTGGATGCAATGATTACATTATCGAAGGCTGGCCAGGGTTGAATCATTTCCCAATAGTCATTTTTCTTTTCAACAATGCCTGAACCAGTTACAAAATAATTATCGTCAATATATATTTTGAAATTCGATGTATAGCTTTTGCTTTCAAAGCTAACGGGGAACCAGCCGCAATAAACGTTAATCTCAATCCAATTCTCCTCGAATGAAGCTGACCAGCTTTTAAATTCTTTCATATTACATTCATAAATGAATTTGATTAAATGCTTATCTTCATTTTGAGGCGGCTTTTTAATTGTTAGACTGCTTCCGTTTATTATATACATTACCGGTGTAGGTGATAAGGTATCGAACAAATACTTTAAATTCTTTCCGTCGCTGCTTATCTCTTTGATTTCTGTGTTTTTCCATAATACTAAGTTGATGCTGTCTTTACCATTGAAGTCAACGTCCACCGAGCCTTCAACATCAACGCATTTTTTATTCACATCGATTTTTACATCAAGATCGTAGGATAAAATTTCCTGAGCATATAACTGGGCTGAAAGAATTATTAAAAGAATTACTAACATTATATTCCCTTACTTATTAAATAATGGAGAAGTTTATTAATCATTGTAAGATGATTTCTCATTCAATTGAATTTTATCAATTATTTACTCGTTATCTGTCCGACACCGGTGATTGAAGTTCTTACATTTGACGGATTACCATAATAAAAAATTGTTCCCGCACCGTTTACGGAAGCATCGAGATCTTCAGTCACATTAACGGTACAGGTTCCGGCTCCGTTTACAAACACTTTGCACTTCTCCACAATAAAATTTTCTGCA
Source organism: Ignavibacteria bacterium GWC2_36_12 (assembly GCA_001802795.1). Lineage (GTDB taxonomy): Bacteria > Bacteroidota > Ignavibacteria > Ignavibacteriales > Ignavibacteriaceae > RBG-16-34-14. Next base: position 9,292 of record MGZZ01000104.1, read on the forward strand.
TTAATATTTCCTGCCCCATTAATGAAGCAGTTCTGATAGTTACCATTACCTTGTACGTTAATATTGCCCGCACCATTAATTACACAATCCAGGCTGTCGCATTCAAATGAGTTTTGACCATATATATTTCCGGCGCCCTGAATTGACAAACTCTCGATTGTTTTAAGCGAAACATAAATTTTAAGTGTAATGTTGGAATAACTTCCATCTTCCAAACCTACTACCAGCTCGCCATTCTCTTTACGGGTTATTACATCATCTATAATGTTATCATCAGCCTCTATAAGGATTGACTGTGCAGCATCCTGAGTTAAATAAACATTACCAATATTTTTTATAGTTAAACCGGAACATTCTTCAACATCTCTTGTTTGTGATACTATTTTGCCTGAACCATGAATAGTATCGTCATCATTTATGTTAGATTTATCACATCCATAAAAAATTATAAGTGATAAAATGAATAACGTTGCTTTTTTGATAATTTGAATTTTCATATCTGTTCCATTTATTATCTGAATATTTTTGTTTTTTATAATATCCAAAAGAGAATACCCGTTAAAATAATTGCCACTAAAAAAGTAACTACTCCCAGAGCGGTTTTTGCAATGCCTGGAAATCCCCAGCCAACTTCAAAATTCATCGGCACATATTTATTCGCAGATGTATCAGGAATTCCTGTTGCATAAAAACTCGCCACCATTTTCTGAGTCGCATCCCGGTGAACACCCCATACATCACCAACGTGACCGCATTCCTTAAGTATCACCTGCCTGCCATTCGGCAGATGTGGAAGCAATTCGTTCGTCGCAAATTCCGACGGAGTTGATACGTCAACATTCCCGCTCAGAAGAAGTGTCTGAACATCAGAACGCTGCAGAATACGGTATTGAGCCGGAAGCTGCTGAACCGGCCATCGTGAATAATGAGGCGGACCCCAAAGCAATTTGCTCAAAGGTGAACCAAGTATGCAATCCGGCGGCATCATATCGTTTAAATAATTGCGGGTGCTGTCAAAGTCAGCACTGAACCCTTTCGAGGCGAGATCACCCCATGTCATCATCGAAGGAAATGTGTAATCGAACGCAAGCGACATCAATGCAAGACCGCTCGGGTCGCCCTGTTCAGCTGCGATATAAGTATCGAACACCATTGCCGCAGTGTTACGGTGAAACAGAAGAGCGAAAGTTACTGCTTTTACTTTTCCAGGATTTATAGAAAAGCAAAGCCACTTGCCCGGCATATTGTGCAAAACGCTGCGCATTGTTTCTGCAATATGTGGTGTCTTTGAAGACATAACTGAATCTTTGGACCAAAGCCAGTCGTAGTAGTTCAACAGACTATCGGTAGTTTCAGGTTCCCAGACAAAATGCCCCGGCGGATTCACACTTATCATTGCAGAGCGATGAATGCTTAAGGGATGAACTACTCCATAAAAATATGCTACACGCGTTCCATAACTCTCACTCAATAAGTTAATACGTTGATAACCAATTGCTTTACGAACTGTTTCCATGTCTTCAATTACTTCCTGCATAGTGTAACCGTTAAGATCAATACCTGCCTTCTGAAATCTACGAGCGGATGTATTCCACGCATCTGCAATTTTTTTGAGTGAAGATTCGCTCAACAGATTATCGTTACTCTTCATTGCTTCTTCAACTTCAGGACAATTAAGCACCACAGAACCGTCCACGCCGCGGTAACCAATCATAACAAAATCGTGATCTGCAAGAAGAGTATCGGGTGGTATCCGTTTCATGTTACTTGTTCCGGGACCACCAGACAAATAAAAAATAGGTTCCACAGGTTTTTCTGAACTGGAATGAATACGGATCACAGGAAGATGAATAAGACGCGATGTACTATCCTGCCTGTTTTCAGGAACCGATATAGTGCCAAAATCAGCAGAGTATTCCCGTGAATAAGTTTTGAATATACCTGTTTGGGAAACATAGGAACCGGCTGATGGATTTTCCCCGGATTCTGGGAAAACAAACGAACTTCCACCACAACCTATATGAAGTATCATAAAAGAAAAAGTTGTTATGGATAAAATTATAAAACGAAAAATTCTTGATGCCATTAGAATTTCCCAAATTTTAAAGTTAATATTGCTGAAGGTCCTGCCAGATCATTATTCTTCAAATCGTCAAAGTCCACACCTGAAATAAACCTATAGCTTACTCCCGCGTTAATTCTGAAGAAACTTATAATATTGAGTTCTACATTGGCTGAAGGTTCAAAGACAAAGAATGCATCACTTGGAGAATCCCAATCATCGCCATCATCCTCCCAAAATTCACCTCTATATGAAACTGTCCCTCCGCCTATAAGTGTATAAATAGAAAAGTGTAATAATCTATCCGATTGAATTATATATTCAAGCTCAACACCACCGTAACCAAAATTTATAAAAGGGTATTCGCGATTCCCCGGTATTATTATATTAGGCCGAATATCATTTACTAATCCGTAACCACCACCACCAATAATAAAAGAATGATTTATAATCCATCCGCCACGTCCCCCCACTAAAAGAGCAGGTTCACCTTTAATTTGTGTGTACTTTACAACGGGTCCTCCGAAACCACCGTGTGTAACTTCGCCGTTGCCAATTAATGTTTCTTCTTGCGCAAATAATTGATAGCAAGAGATTATTGATAATACAGCTGCTAATAAAAAGGTTTTCATTTCTTTCCCTTTAAAATCATTCTTAATAAAAAGCCGGGATTAGATTTTACCGGGAGAAACTTTTAGCACTTCCCCTGCTAAATATCAAATCCCCTTATTTTACAATGACTAACTTAAGCTAACTTTCACTTATTTAACGTAAAAATTATTTCAACGGTTAAATTTCCATTTTAAGAGTTAAAAGTTCGGTACAAAATATTTCCTTTCGGGAACAGTTCACAATTGTAAAATAATTTCAAAACAAAATCTCTATTCCAGCTACAGGCAGAAAAGAAAACTGGTAAACATTTTCAGTCGTTCCATCTGAAATGTACTCGTAGAAAGCAATGTTTTTCCTGTTATAAATATTTTGTAAAGAAAGAAAGACAGATAATGTCCACGAACTAAAATTATACCTACTGTTAAAAGCGAGATCGAGCCTGTGGTAATCGGGATATCTTGCGCCATTTACTTTATCAGTCTCGACCCACCAGCCAGCGCTCCATTTTACAGCACCTTCTCTGTGCTGTTCATAAGTAGCATATTCACGGGGAGTGTAAGGTTTGCCGCTTGCATAACGCCATCTTACACTTATTTCCATATCATCTGAGAAAGGTAAAATGTATGTGGGAATTCTCAGATAGATCGGCAACTCATCCATTTCGCTTCTTAAACCCTTAAATCTTTTTCCAACAATAAGAGTTAAGACATAAGGGAAATCATACTCGGATGGAAAAGTATTTCCTTCATAACCGATACGAGGATCATCAAATTTATTCCACATTCTTGAGAAAGCTAATGTACCGTAAATATTTTTTACAAATTTTTGCTGAACTAATAAATCAATTCCGTAGGTTGTTTGTTTACCTACACTAAGCTTTTTGTCGGATCGGAATGTTCTGTCGTTGAAGTGTATAAAAGTTTCATCGACCGGAATATCATTGTACTTCTTCAAATATCCTTCAAGATTCAGCTTCAACCCATCAGTAATTACGTGTTCAACCCCAAAAACGAAATGCCTGGCATGAGAATTTTCAAGATACCTGTTTATTTCAGTATTGTACCTGTCGCCATATTCAGGATAAGATAAGTTCTGGTAGAACTCTCCGTAGGAAAAATTAAAACTAGTTATATTTGGCTGAAGATAGTATGACATGGAAAAGCGGGGACTCAAATTTCCTTTATCACTATAAGAAAAATAATCGTAACGGAGCCCTGCATTAATTAAGAATCTCTCATCAAATAATTTTATTTTATCGTTTACAAAACCGTAGTATTTAAAATGATCAAATAACTTATAATCAACAGCAAATTCTGATTGCGGCTGTGAAATAGTTGCATCGAAAGCTCCATCCCCGTTTATGTCGTATCGGGCAGTATCCGCATCAACATAAATCTTTTGATTAAAATTTCCTGTCTTATATGAACCGCCAAAATTTATTTCATTCCAATCATTTACATTCCACACTGATTCTGTCTTAATTGCTGTTACACCGTCGTCGCCATCTACTTTAAAAACTCTTCTCCTGTGAAGGAACTTTGTATCGCTCACTTCACCGGCACTGTTATAAGATCTTTCTGTGTAATCCAACCTTACATCGACGTTTGCAAAATAACTGTTTGTAAAAAGAGTTGTGAGAGAATAAAAATTATTTGACCACAAACTTTTTAACGACAAACCAATTGCATGCTGATGCTGCCTTACAAGAACATTTTCTATTTCGACTGAATCTTTTGAGTTGGCAAAATTAATATTTGTATGCCCGGTTTCTCCTTCCACGTCTATTTTATCGTTGCCGTAAATACCGGACAAGGATAGCTTTTGCTTTGTCGAAAGATCGTAGGCAGTTTTGAATTGAAGATCATAGTAATAAGGAATCGAGGTTAAACCGAAACTCCCGGCAATAAGATTAATAAAACTTTTTCTTGCAGATAAAATCCATGAACCTTGTCCCTCATTTATTTTCCCTTCCAGTATTGCACCATATCCAGCCATAGAAAGATTAACATTTACGGCAAGGTTCCGGTGACGCGTTCCTTCCCTTGTATTTACAACAAGAACGGAAGATAATTTGTCCCCATACTTGGAAATAAACCCACCGGTCGAGAAATGAATATCTTCAATCAAATCAACATTTATCATATTAATTGGTCCACCTGAATTCATTTCGTTCGGATAATGATTGGTGGAATGGATTTCCATATTATCGAACACCGTAAGATTTTCATTTGGAGAACCGCCCCTTACAAGCAATTCGTTGGTTTGATCAGTTGAAAAGGCAACACCAGCCATTGCCTGTAAAATCCTCTGGAAATCCTGTGCTGAACCCGGCGAACGCCGTACTTCCTCCGCACCGAGAATTACCGTGCTGAGGTTATTTTCTGTTATGGCTTTGTCAAAATAATCCCCTGTAACTGTAACTTGTTCAAGCTCAAGTGTTGTGGACGAAAGCTGTATGTTAATTGTTTCATCTGTGCCCGATTTGACGATGACATCGGTTTTAACAACAGTTGTGTAACCGATTAAACTCGCTTTTAATGAATAGCTTCCAACAGGAAGTTTTAATTCAAAGTAGCCGTTTATATCAGTTGCAGCGCCGGTATTTTCAAGCTCGACTACAATAATATTTACACCAATCAAAGGCTCGCTGTTAGAAACATCTGCTACTTTGCCGTTTAATATTCCAGTTTGTGCATTAGTATTAATAAACAAAGTCATTAAAAAGAACGGAATGTACAGAAATTTTTTCATACTGCTTATAAATTCATTTCTCGTTTTATGTTTCAGAATTCTAACTAATCTTTACCGCGACCGACATTTTTGCTTTGAAGAGGATAGTAGCAACAAACTCAATTAAAATTCCATAGATTAAACCGAGAACAATCGTCATAATAAACATTGCTGTTGCAGAAAACTCAGGACTATCGGGTGCCATTAGTCCGCTAAATGCAAGAGGCAGGCTAAAGAGCAAGCCAATGACTCCACCGTGAATTAACCAATGCCCCATCTTAAAAACACTAATGCCGATTGCAAACCCTGCAATAGCACGACTTAAAACTATCTGATATCCAACCGGACCGGGAAGTTCACCGGGGCTACTTGATGCAAGAGCCAGGCAAATAAAGCCTGTAACAAAACCCATCAAAGTCGCAATGATAAATCGTTTTGTATTAAACATTTTAACTCCTTTCGGTTTTATTGATTAGTTTGTATTTTATATGGGTTTGAAGTTGTGGGTAGTTGAGTTAGAATTATTGTTGCAATCCAAAATAACAAGCAAGTAAAAACAATTGCGGAAAAATTTGAAATGACACAACTCAAAAACATTTTCTCCCCTTGAGAAAAATTTAAATATATAAGGTAAAATTCACTGTATTTTATTATTAAAGCAAATTAAATTATTGTTAAGGGAAAACCTGTTTTCCGTGATTACTAACAAATTTTAATAGATTATTAAACACTTTCCTTATTTTATTTTAATAACAAGAAAAGTTATATCATCCGTTTGCTGATAACCATTAAGCCATCGATCGGCAGCATTTAATAAATCTTTAATGATATTGCCATTGTTATTCCGGGCTGAATCTAAAAAAATATTTTTCACTGAATCATAATCTATCATTTCTCTGTTTGCATTAAAGAGTTCAACAAAACCATCAGTTAAAAGTAGAATTACATCTCCGGGAGAGACTTTCAAGATTTTCTGCTGATACTGGAAATCGAAAAATGCACCTAACGGCATACCCTTCAACACTACTTCCTCTATTGAACTTGTATTTCGCCTGAAAATTAAAAACGGCGGCATTCCTGCAGCAGAGGCTGTAATTTTATATTCCCTTATTTTCAGAACTGTCATTCCCATATAAAGATTTCCAAGATTCATTTTTTTGATCGTCCTAGTGCAATGGTTGAAAAAATCGGGAATGAAATAAGTATGAGCCATTGCATCAAAAAGACTTTTTATAAGTGTTACCATTATACCTGCTTTAATTCCATGCCCGGTTGCATCGCCGATAACAAGTGTAATTGTCCCGTCGCTCGACAGGTGATAATCATAATAATCACCTCCAACTTCTGCTGCTGTTCTCATATCTGCAGAAATTTCAAGATGTGATATATCCGGAAAACATTGCGGTAAAATTGATAACTGAAGTTTGCGCGCTTCTTCAAGCTCTTGTGTTTTTCTCTCATTCTCTGCTTCAATTATTCGCCTTTCAAGCTCAAGCTTAATGGCTCTTCTTTCCTGCTCAAGAGTTCTTTCTGAAAGTTCCTTTACTTTAACAAGCTGAGTTTCAAGATCTTTATTTATCTGAGAAAAGTTATATGAAAGAAATAAAGACATTGAAACTGCAAATCCAATCATACCATAAACAAAAACCTGGTTATAGTCCGACAAAGGAGGTATTAATGAGAAGTCCAGCAAAATCTGAAGAATTATAAAAACAGCCATTATCATAAAACCAGTAAGAACAATCCATCCTCCCTTTAAATTTTTTTTACCGTTCTTCCAGAATGAGGAAGTAATGATATCAACCAGTATAATACCGAAGAAAATATAATTTATTAATGATGCTTCACTTCTCAATAAAAAATTTATTATTGAAATAAATATGAAAAGCAGGAAATATATCTTCGATCGCCAGGGAATTTTATAATAAATCAAAGCAAAGAAAGTCATCAATCCAAAAAACATTGTTATAGGAACAGATATACCGTTTAATTGATAATGAAGAATAATAACGTTTGGATCTGTCGCAATAAATCTCTCAAAACTAAAGTAGGTAACCCCCGCAAATCCCAGAAGGCAAAGTGCATAAAATAAATTTTCTTTTTGCTTTGTATTGAAGCTGAAAATAAAAATATGCAGAAAGAAAAGTATTAACGGGATAAGTGTAAATACCATCTGGTGATAAGAAGCGTCCCGAACATTCTCACTAACTTGTTTAAATATCGAATTAATATCTTTTAAGTAAAGAACAAAACCCGGAGAAAATCTAAGATTTTGCTGCTCTTTCCAATTATAATTGGCATATCTCACAGCAATTACTTGTTCGGATTCGGGATCAATTTTTAATTCTTTCCAAACCCGTACTTGTGATGGTTTAAAAGATTCTTTAGAATTTCCAATCTCACCAAATGAATAAAGGAGTTTTCCATTGTAATAAATTTGTGAAGCACCGAGCTGACCGATAAGTAATGCAAGAGATTTATTCCACAAAGAAGTATCCGCAATAAAATGAAACCGGTACCAGCCTACATTTTTATTTTCGTGTGATGAATCCACTATCCCCATAGTATATGATTCAACAACCTTCCAATTATTGTCATCAAAATCTTCTTTTGCCCAATCCTTATTATCCCCCGGATGATATTTCCAGAAATTATCAATTACCATAATTGTTCTGCTGGAGCGAAACCGCTTTTGATTTAATACAACCCTCCCATTTACAAAAGTGTTTTTCCAGCCATTAATAACTATGAAGATGGTCGTATCGTTTTTAACATCATGTTCAAAATTTTGAAAAAGTTGTTCATCACTGTCCAAAGCCTCGAGCCACCAATGCCCGGCAGTTATTTTAAATTCCAGGTCGGTGTCCTGTTTGAAAGAAAAAGTTTTGGAAAATAAACTGTCATTTATTTTTTCTAATTGAATTTCATCCGGCTTCCAGTTTCCTAATTCCGGCTGATTACCGGCAATAAAGACTTTCTGATTTTCTGATGGATTTTTAACTATGACTTGAAGTGTAATTTTATGTATCGATTTAGAATTATCACCACAACCTGCAAAGATTATAAGGATATAAATTATAATGGAAATATTGGAAATGATATTTTTCAAAATAAAGTTTCTCCCCTTAGCTCTTTAGAGAATTATTATCTCTCACAAAATTCCTGCTATTTTTTTATTAAAGCAAATTAAAATTTGTCATTCTTAGCCCATTAAGAGTATCGAATACTTAAAATTTAACGGTTAATCCTAATGAAGGGATTATTGGCCAGAGTTCTATCGCTTCACGATAAGGATTGCCGCTATTATCAATCCAATATTTATAGCCGTTAACATTTTTGAAATCCAATAAATTGTTAACATCAAGAAACAAGAATGAAGGTAAATCGAACAACGTAAACTCTTTTCCAATTCGTATATCTATTCTTTTATATTCGGGTAAATATTCAGAATTTCTTTCCCCTTTAACCCACTCATAGCTCCTGCTGTCATCATTATATCTTGTATAAAAGGGAGTATAAGCAAATCCGCTTCCGTAAGTGAAACGTAAACTAATACTCCATTTTTTACCGAGATCAAAATCATTGATAAAAGATAATGTATGTCTCTGGTCAGTGTACCTGGGAAATTCACCCTTAGTATCATTAAGAAGATCTTCTTTTGCATATAACAAACCGTAACTTATCCATCCATAGTAAGCTCCAAGCTTTAAAGACGCATAAATGTCGATACCTTTTGCATATCCTTCAGCATCATTCATTCTGGAGTAAGTAATATTTCCGTAACCTCCTCTCTCCGACGAAATTAAGTCTGAATATTTTTTATAATATCCTTCCACCTTTATAGTAAAATTATCCTGTTGATTTAATGAAAAATTCTTTTCCAGGCTTAATATATAATGCTCAGCTTTTTGTGATTGAGTATTTGTATCGGAAGGAGTCGAGTAAGCTAACTGCCTGTAAATCGGAGACTGATAATAATGTCCCCACGCTACTCTTAAATTTAATCCATTATCAAACCTGTAAGAAGCGCTTATCCGGGGGCTAAGAGTTAAATCTTTATTAAAATCGAAATAGTCAATTCGCCCGCCGGCATTGATTATCGTGTTTTCATTTATCTGCAAAATGTTTTCAAGATAGCCGCTAAGTTTGTAAGATGAAGCAACAGTCTTTTCTTGCTCAATAAACTCATTGAGAGTAAGAGAAATTGTATCGGGGAACTCATCAATGTTCTGATAGATATTTATTAAATCTTTAGCAACTAAATTATCTTCGTATTTTACGTTGAGGTAGCTGATACCGGTTTTTATATCGTAAAAAGGACTCAGCTTATAATCGAGCGAGGTTTTGCCTTCCCACGTTTTTATTTCAAGATCTTTATTATAATCCCTTCTGTAAAACGATTGGTAAAAATAATAATTGCTGTTTGTAGCATTAAAATTATAATCGGAAGTCTCTAATTCATTTTCCCTGTCAATTTGCTGATAATATGAAACGGATGTATTTAGTAAGGCATTCCCGGAAAGGAAAACTGTATTTTTCAAATCAAAAAGATTACTATAATAATTAGCATCTTCTTTATTACGCCTTATTTGGTTTTCATAAATATCAGATTGCTCATTTGCGAAGGTACCATTGTAATATAAAGGTCCGTTTATCCTGTCTTCAGGTTCATAAACATAATCGTCTCCGGCATGAATGAATTTTAATTGTAATTTATCGGCATCCGTCAGATCATAAGTAATAACTCCCTGAACATCATAAAAAGATGGTCTTGTATCCTCATCAAAATCAAGCAGAGCCAACACATATTCAAAATAGCTTTTACGAATACCCAAAATATAATTTGCACGGGGAGCTAAAGGACCTTCAAGAACGGCATCAAGATGAATTAAGCTGAGAGTAGCTGAGCCTGTTTGCCTCTCTTTATTTCCTTCCCTGTATTCTATGTTTAGAACGGAACTTAAGCGGTCTCCGTACCGGGCACTAAAACCGCCGGTAATAAGATTTACTTTTTTCATCAAATCCATGTTAAAAATTCCTACACTTGCATTGTCAGCCTCTTTAATATGAAACGGCTCATAAACCTGAGAGCTGTTCACAAGAACAAGGTTTTCGTCATAATTTCCACCGCGTACATTAAATTTAGCACTGAACTCATTGTTAACCGCAATTCCCGGCAGCGACTGGATTGAGCGGAAAACATCCGGAAAGACACTCGATATTTCTTCCATCTCTTTACTCTGAAGTGAAACGCTGCTTATTATTACATTATCATTTTCTCTTGCGGCATAAACAGAGACCTCCTGGAGAATTACTCCTATCGGGATGAGATTAATATTAAGCTGAATATCTTTATCTGTCAGTTCAAGCGGTATTGTTTCAGTTTTGTAGCCTATATAGCTTACAAGTAATTCATAATCACCTGCCGGGAGTGTTAATTCATATTCTCCTTCGGTATCAGAGCTAACACCTTTTGTGTCATCTTTTATGGAAATATTAGCGTAAAGAAGAGCCTCCCTGCTGTTTGCATCACGGATGAAACCTGTAACTTTTAATTCCTGTGAATAGCAAAAAGATAGAGACGATAAGAATATGATAATGAATATTTTCAAATAGATTTTATCCCTAAAAAATTTTTCTCCCGGGAATATCAAATTAGGAAAGTATTATAGCTAATCAAATAAAAAAAGACGCCTATAAGGCGTCTCTACAACAAGGTTAAGCTTATAATTCCAAAGTAAATCTGAGGCAGATTCGGAATGCCTATTATTCAGTTTACACTCCAGGTATTTCCACTAAACAAAACTTTCTCCAAATCCCCTATTCCCTTTTTCTCAGTTACCTGTTTTACCTGGTTCTCAACTCCTTCATCATAAGTCGGTTTTAATATCTGCTTGAAAACACCAATCGGTGTTGGCAAGTCCTGTTGCTTATCAATATTTATAAGTATTCCTGCTCTTGCAGGATTATCATCATGCTCATCGTGCACAAGCACTTCATCTATCGTATGCTTTCCTTCCGATAAATCGATAACAACAGGTTTCAATCCGTCTAATTTTATTCCCTTATCCTTATTAGCTCCGAATATCATCGGCTTGTTATGTTCGAGGAATAAAAGTTTTTCATCCTTTACTTTTTTATCAGTGATATCATCAAAAGCGCCGTCGTTAAAAATCACACAGTTCTGGAAGATTTCTATGAAAGCTGTTCCTTTATGCTCGGCTGCTCTTTTCAACATCGATTGGAGATGTTTTGCATCTCTATCTACTGCTCTTGCAACAAAAGTCGCATCCGCACCAAGAGCAAGCGAGATTGGATTAAAAGGATAATCAACGCTTCCGTACGGAGTTGTTTTTGTTTGTTTACCTTGTTCAGATGTCGGAGAGTATTGTCCTTTTGTTAACCCGTAAATCCTGTTATTAAAAAGAAGGATTTTAAGATCAATATTTTTTCGGCACGCATGAATAAAATGATTGCCACCGATACTTAAAAGATCGCCGTCACCTGTTGCTACCCAAACAGAAAGATCTGGTCTTGCAACTTTAACTCCCGTTGCAATCGCGGGAGCTCTTCCGTGAATTCCGTGGATTCCATAGGTGTTCATATAATAAGGAAAACGTGAAGAACATCCGATACCCGAAACCCACACGATATCTTCTTTTTTAATTCCTATTAAATCAGGAAAAGTACGATGAACCTGTGCAAGGATTGAATAATCGCCGCAACCCGGACACCATCTTACATCCTGCTTTGTTGCAAAATCTTTTGAAGTATATTTCACTTGAACTTGCTCTTGAACTTTATTATCTGCCATTACCGCCTCCGAGTAAATCAATCATCTTCGCTTCTATGTCTGAACTTCTGAAAGGTAAACCTCTTACAATATTAAATTGAATTACAGGAATTGTAAATTCACTCTTTATCAATTTGCTTAATTGTCCTAAGTTAATTTCAGGAATAAGAACTTTCCTGAATTTTTTCAGAACATCCTCGGTATTCTTAGGAAGAGGATTAATATATTTTAAGTGTGCCTGAGAAACTTTATAACCGGACTTGCGTAAATTCATCACAGCTTCAGTTATAGCACCGAACGTACCGCCCCATCCGAGAACAAGAAGATCGCCTTCCTGTTCACCCGATACTTCGAGATCGGGAATATCTTTAGCAATATTTTTTACTTTCTGTGCCCGCAGTTTGATCATTTCATCATGATTATCAGGATCATAACTAACTGCACCGGTTATGTTCGCTTTCTCGAGTCCGCCGATTCTGTGTTCAAGTCCTTCTGTACCGGGTCTTACCCAGGGACGCGAAAGATTCTCATCTCTTAAATAAGGAAAGAATCCTTCCGGATCGGTTCTGAATTTTACAGGAATATCAGGCAGTTCATTTGCATGAGGAATTTTCCACGGCTCCGATCCGTTTGCAATATATCCATCGGTTAAAAGAATAACAGGTGTCATATATTTA
>MGZZ01000105.1:0-1480 GCA_001802795.1 Ignavibacteria bacterium GWC2_36_12
CGTCAAAAGATCTTGTACCATTATCATAAGCAACCAGCAGATCTCTTGAAATGAATAGCTTACTTTGAGAGTTACTTATGGATGGTAATACAAATAAGAATAGAATAATATTAAAAAAACTTTTTCCCATAGATTTTCGAAAAGATTTTTTATTCTTAAAAACTGTTAAAACAGTTATTGATTAATATGTTTCTGTTAAACCACACTTAAGGGTGTGTTGCCTAACTGATCCTTTATCAATTTATTGATCCTCTACGAGGATCATATTTTTAGGTTTTTATTCTGAGTTACAATAATTAAACATCTACGATGTTATTTAACAATAACAGACCTCGTAGAGCCTGCCTGACGGCAAGGCAGGGTCATATTATTGTAGAAAGATAAAGCCAACATATTATAAATCCTCGTAGAGGATTAACAGAAATTATTTCCTAATGTTATGCAACAGACCCTTAAGTCGTAGGTTAATAACAAGTAGATTCTGTTTCAACGCCTGTCTGCCGGTAAGGCAGGGTTTCCAAACAGCAGCGAATCAATTCTAATCGAAAAGCGAGTCTGTTTTACTTTTAAACCTTGATTTTCTAAAACGTCTGTAAGCTAAATCTGTAGCTTCTCTTCCACGCGGTGTTCTGTGAATAAATCCCTGCTGAATAAGGAATGGCTCATAGACTTCTTCAATTGTTCCGGGATCTTCATTAACTGCAACTGCTAAAGTTCCCAGACCTACAGGTCCACCGGCAAACTTTTCTATAATGGTAAGAATAATATCTTTATCCATTTCATCAAGCCCGAATTCATCCACATCGAGTGCTTTCAACGCTTTTCTTGATACTTCGATATCTATAGTTTTTTTATCTTCAAAATCTGCAAAGTCGCGGGTTCTTCTAAGAAGCCTGTTTGCAATTCTCGGAGTTCCGCGCGAACGTTTGGCAATTTCAAATGCTGCATCTTCTTTAATCTTTATTTTAAGAATCCGTGATGAACGGGTAACAATAGTTTCGAGAGTTTGGGAATCATAATAATCGAGACGAAACTTTATACCGAACCTGTCTCTTAAAGGAGAAGTAAGCATTCCTTCACGCGTTGTTGCACCGATTAAAGTGTATTTCGGAAGACTTATCTGAACCGATCTTGCATTAGGTCCGCTGTCAATCATAATATCGAGCTTGTAATCTTCCATTGCAGAGTAAAGATATTCTTCAATAACTGGACTTAACCGGTGTATCTCATCAATAAAAAGAACGGATTTTTCCTCAAGATTTGTCAGTATCCCGGCAAGGTCACCCGCTTTTTCCAGGACGGGACCTGAAGTAATTTTTAATTTGACTCCCATTTCGTTTGCAATAATATAAGCGAGTGTAGTTTTGCCAAGCCCGGGTGGACCTGTTAAAAGGGTATGATCTAAAGCATCGTTTCTTTTGCCGGCAGCAGAAATAAAAACATTAAGGTTATCGGTAATCTTAGTTTGACCGGCAAATTC
>MGZZ01000105.1:1500-28263 GCA_001802795.1 Ignavibacteria bacterium GWC2_36_12
GAGTTTGCTCATATTGCTTTTCTTCAACATTTATTTCTCCACTCAACGCTCCGGGTTTAGCCATAACTTTTAAGTAACAAGCTCTTTGCTTTTTATTTTAAGTTTGTGAATAACGGCAACCATACTTACCATTAATGTAATCATTATAAGAGTCGAAAAGACTGTATTTACAACATCAAAACTCCGACCGAATGCCTGAAATAATCCCGGGTTCCATGCGCTGCCGTATAAAATCATCAGATGAACAACATAAATTAGCAATGTATTTCTGCCAATCAAAATTATTATTCTCGGTATGGAATTAATCTCGATCGATAAGAAAGAAATTAACCCGTTCATCATAAGAACAAACCCTACCCGTAAACAAATTAACCCGTAGTAGGAATTGTACATATCGCGATCGCCGTAAAATATTTTTTCAATCCAGTTAATGGCAAAGAAAAGAGCTATAAAGACTATCCCCCAGATTGCAAGCAGCCTGCTAAACCTAAAGGTTTTGAAAACAAGAGGATTTTTTGCAAGGTAGCTGCCGAGTACTCCCCCAAATACAACATAACATGCCCACGGGAATAGTGGAAATATTGAACCCGTTCCCTGATAAAAATAACCTGCAACAGGCGAAGGAAGAAATTCAACCCAGTTGATGTTTGCAAAAAAAGGAAAAAGAAAAATGAAGGAAAAGCCTATTACGGTAAATACAACATAATCGGGAAGTTTTGTTCGTTCTGCTATGTAAGCGGACATAACAAGGAACAGCACACCAAAACCGATAAGCTGTAAAACATCCACTGCAAAAAATACTTTCCAGCTTTGTTCAGTTACAGAAGAAAAGTCAACTAAAGTAGCTGTAGGATATCTTAAAAGATAACCGAACCCGACAAGCAGAAGAAATCTCTTAATACCTTTTTTAACTCTCGGATTAGAATTGAACGGTTCATCTGTAAGTCTGAAAAGATAAGTAAAAACAGTTCCCGCAGTAAACATGAAGATCGGTGCAGTCATTCCACGCATAAAAAGCCATGCTGCAAAAAACGGTGATTCCAAAGTTCTGTGATCGGGGGCAAGAAGTACATCAACAGTGTGACCCTGAACCATCATAAGTACTGCAAAAGCACGCATCAGGTCTATAAAAATTATACGGTTTTTCTTTGAGCTTTGAGACATCTTAATAAATTTTGCCCGGAATAATTGGTTTAAAGATAATTAAATCAGTGGAATTTAGGAATTAAGTCTATTAAAAAAATCTTTCAAATATGCTTATTTCTACTTAATTCCGGAATTTCTCGGATGCGGGCAATTAAACGAATTTAGGATTTACGAATCGCGATTTACGAATTATGATTTTTGAATTACCCACTACCTTCAACTCCCTACTCCCTACCTCCCGCTTCCAGTTGATATAATTGAACATTTAACTTAAGTTAATGACAAGTAATTAATAACTCCCCGTTTCTTCTGAATTTGGGTGGGGAAAAGGGAAAAATGAAAAAAATAGTTGCCATAACATTTCTTTTTACAAATATCCTCTTTAGTCAGTGGGAGAATCAATATTATTCATCTGCTTTATATTCGATTACTCTTGTTGGAAAAAGTGAAGCATGGATAGCTGGTGAAGATTTTTCAATAATTAAATTATCAGATAATGACTATTTAGAAATTAAATATAGCGGCGATGTATCTAAAGATTTTCAATCTATCGCATTCTTTAATGAAAAAGCCGGGTTTGCCATTGGCACAAAAGGTTCAATTTACTTAACCGAAAATTCAGGTGAATATTGGAAGTTGCACAGCTCAATTACAGATTCTTTTCTTAAATCCGGTTTTGTAGTAAATGACAGTACAGGATGGATAGTCGGTTTTGGAGGCACAGTATTTAAAACTCAAAATCAAGGAGTAGATTGGGTCGCTATTTCTACAGGTTATAATTTAAATTTTCATTCTGTTTACTTCATAAATGACAGCACCGGCTGGATTGCCGGTGAAAATGGAATTATTCTGAAAACATCTGATGGCGGGCAAATCTGGTACCCACAAAATGGTAATACAAATTACGACCTACAATCTATATATTTTGTTGATAGTATGTTGGGATGGTGTGTTGGTACCTACGGTACAATTTTAATTACTGAGAACGGAGGAGAAGAATGGATCGCCCGGGAAAGCCACTCCGAAGGAAGCTTAAATTCTGTATTCTTTATAGATGAAAGACAGGGTGTGGCAGTTGGTAGCTTTGGAACGATAATTAGAACTTCTGATGGCGGAAATAACTGGACCCCTAAGGAAAGCGGAATAACTATTAATTTGTATTCAATAGCTATGTACAGTCGGGATACAGCTTATTGTGTTGGTGGTAATGCAGCAGTACTTAAGACAATTGACGGAGGTGAAAATTGGGTAAATATAAATCCGAGAATAAATAATATTCATTTATTCGATGCTTTCTTTATTGATTCAAATACCGGCTGGGCTGTAGGACAGAACGGCACTATTCTTAACACTACTAACGGAGGCAGACAATGGTTTCCTCAAATAAGTAATACTGATAAGGATTTAACCTCTGTTTATTTTATAAAGTCAAATGGGTGGGCGGTTGGCGGCGGCGAAATAATTTTAAAGACTTCAGATGGCGGAAAAACCTGGTCATACCAAAATGGCACAAGTAATTTTTATTCCAGTTCCGTCTTCTTTATAAATAAAAATGTTGGCTGGATAACCTCTGATATATCAAAGGTTAAAAAAACTTTAGACGGAGGTAAAACCTGGTCGGAAAAATTTATAGAACCATATAATGTTTTTACTGCAGATTTTACTTCTATTTTCTTTTTGAATGAAAATAACGGTTGGGTGTTAGGTTCAAATCAGTTTAATCAGGGCACTGTATATAAGACAAATGATGGTGGAACAAATTGGACCTTAGTTTATAAAAGTACCGAATATACGTTAAATGAAATCTTTTTCACTAATAATCAAAAAGGATGGATGATAGGAAACATTCCTTATGATGATGCAATAGTACTAACTACAGATAATGGAGGAGCCGGCTGGACAACTGCCGCTTATCTCAAAAACTATTCAATCTCTTCAATCTGTTTTATAGATTCATTGGAAGGATATTTATGCGGGGCTAATGGCAAAATATTAAAATCTATTGATGGGGGATATAACTGGGCTGAATTGGAAAGCGGGACTAATCAGTGGTTAAGTTCCATCAACTTTATTGACAGGAACAACGGTTGGGTTGTTGGAGATCATACGGTTATTTTAAAAACAACAAACGGAGGAACTACTTTGGCTGCTGAAGAAAATTTCACCAGAGAAAGTTTAGATTTCTCGCTATTCCAAAATTATCCTAATCCTTTTAACTCAAGTACAATCATTAAATATAAACTACCGGTAGAAAGTAATGTGAAACTGAATATTTACAATTTGCTGGGACAAAAAGTTTCAACTCTGACTGATGAAAATAAAAGTGCAGGGACCCATGAAATTGAATTTGATTGTTCCGATTTACCAAGCGGAGTTTACTTCTTCCGTATTGAAGCTGGAAACTTTGCTGATGCAAAGAAGTTAATACTTATAAAGTAATTATTTGTAAGGTTGCAGATTTCCGCCCGTCCTTCATTTTGGCGGACAAGTAGATTTTACGATTAACTTCCCTCTTTGCACTATGCTCTTTGCCGCTTCACATTTCCCATTATCCCATAGTCCCATTACTCTCCCTTTCCAGTTGATATAATTGAACATTTAGCTTAAGTTAATAATAAGTAATTAATAACTCCCCGTTTCTTCTGAATTTGGGTGGGGAAAAAGGGAAAAATGAATAATGGGACTTTCCATATAACACTTTTTAATATCAGGAGTGATATGCAGAATAAAGTTATGCATACAATCGCCAAAGCCAATTATTTTGTCGGTATATTGCGTTATAAGGCTGAGTGTTATGCAGAAGTCATTCTGTATAAATTAATAGTTATGCCATATTAAATTTATTCTAACTAGATATGATAAATGAAATAAAAAGAATCTTTGAACTATTACAAAATCCTGACTTTAATATCTCGATTGAAGAAATTCGTCAGAAGTATGGTGATACATATTTAAAATCTCAAGACGAAATCAATAAATTAACTTACGAGTTCTATAAAAATTCAAAATTCATCCCCAAAATGACTTGTATGTATCCCAATTGTAAGGGAAATGCAATTAATTCGCATTCTATCCAAAAAGCTTTGTTAACTCGACTGGCAGATGAAACTAATCATATTATAATGTTCATTAAAGAATTTTCACATAAAAACAGACCATCGGCTAAAGCAGAAAGAATTGGAATTGAAAAGGACGCAACAACATTTCCAGGACTATGTAACTTTCACGATTCACAACTTTTTGAAGAAATTGAAAAAAAAGTAATTGATATTGAAGATTTATATCACCACTTTCTCGTATCATATAGAGCGGTTCTGAAAGAAAATTATTCTAAAAAAAGTTCGCATCAACGGTTTAAGAATTTAACTGAATATGCCTTAAGTAATCCAACTACTGATGAATTTGTAATTTCTATAATGATTGCAATTACACGTAGTTATTTTCTCGGGATGTCATATACTAACGATGTAAAAACTCTTCTGGATACTTCATTGTTAGACAAAAATTATGATTCTGAATTATTATTTGGTGGTAGAATAACACCTAAATTTCTTCCACTATATTTATCATCAATGTTTACTCCTTCATATGATTTCGACGGAGTAAATATCAACAATTTTAATAATCCAAATGAATCGCCAAATTATTTTATTCTTAGTATCCTTCCTGCGAATTCTCAGACTTATGTTTTTTACAGTATGTTAAAAAAGCAAGAATCTAAATTGGGAAATATTTTCCAAAAATTAGAGAGTTTGAATGATGAAGACTTTCTTCATTATTTATCCGAGTTATTTCTAAAGTACGCGGAAAATTTTGTTTTATCACCCTATTATTGGGACAAATTTTCTGAAGATAAAAAATCATTGATGTTAAAATTCTTTAATGATACTACACATAATCCCAAAATTAAATATAATCCAAAGTTGCATAACATTTTTGAATTCATAGAATGAGTAAGAATTTGTGTAACATTCAAATGGCATAACATCTTTAATCCGTCAAAATTTATCCACCTTTGGTGGAGCCGGACAAGCAAGTAAAAAAGTCAATAGGGAAAAAAAGAAAATAAATAACCCTGGCAAAAAAAGTTTTTACAAAATTGTTAATTGTTCATTTTTAATTAATCATTCTCGTTCTGGGCTGCCTGACTTGGCTTGCCAAGGCAAGACAGGCGGGTTAAGCACAAGACCGTTAGGCATTTTCAAAAAGTGAGGTAATCAATGAAAAAATATTATCTTCTTTTTTTTGTTATTATTTCTTTCTTATCTGGTTGTTCAGATAATGTATTATCATCAGAAGATCAATTCGATTCGTCTATTAATGGAAAGAGTATAAGAATCAATAAAAATCATCAATTTATACTTGAGCTAGATTTAAATGCAGACGCTGGATATTGTTGGGATTATTCAATTGGTGATACAACAGTTTTAAGAATAGATAGTACAAGTTATAGACCGAAGAGTGGTAATTGGAATCAATGTGGTGGAGTTACTATAGAAACTTTTTATTTCTGTGGCATAAAAAAAGGTAATTGTGAAGTTAATTTGTTTGAACATCGAGTTTGGGAAAGTAATATTAAACCTATTAACACTATTCAGTTTAATGTAATTGTTAAATAAAATTTTTGTTATTACGTATTATTAATAAAAATGCCTAACCTCTTTAATCTGTCAAAATTTATCCACCTTTGGTGGAGCCGGACAAGTAAGTAAAAAGTCCCGCCTTCACTTTGTCGGATAAACAAGTGGATAATCTGGAAGGGATAGATTAGAGGATAAGAGATATTCAAATTTGAAATTTTATGCAAAATATTATACGTTTATTTGCAAAATATAAAAACGGAGTACTTATGCATAAAATAGAATTAAAGAAAGACATTCAATCTATGGTTGATAAAATAGAAGTACTTGAAGATATAAAATCAGCAGAAGCACAAATTAGTCAGAGGACGGAAATTTCTCACCGGGAAGTAAAGGAAAAATTTGCCAGGAAATCTTAAGTATGAAAATATCCTTTGGACTATTCTGACTTTCTTAATCCGTTCAATATAATATGATACATCTTATTATCCTTGCCGGTCATACATTCGATTGATGCCTTGACAAATTTATTTTCTTCATCTTCCAATTCCAAAGCATCTTGATAATCAATGTACTCGTAACCATTATAAGTGACGATCATCTCAAAAAATAGCCTTATCGTTCTGCCATTTAATTCTAAATACGGGTGAAGAGCAATTAGCTCACACATATAATATGCTATCTTACGGGCAAATTCTTCTTTAGGTTTATCACCATAATTTTTCAAGTAGTTATCATTTCCAAATTTATTAAAAATTTCTTGTGATGTTTGTTCAAGATATTTTACCTGACAAAATGTTGAATAGCCCTTGGAAATATTTACATTTCTGTATTTCCCTGCAAAGTTATAAAGTTTATTAAAAGTCTTTCTGTGAAGTTCTATAAAATATTTTTCATTGAAGACAGTATCTTTAGATAATCTCTTATGAAAATACTCATAACCTTTAAGCAAAAGTTTCCTTTCTTCCTTTTCAAGAAGTTCTAAATTTCGAATGTTGAGCTTGTTAACCGGGATGTTTGTATTTTCGTAGTAAATATTATCTTGGTTTTGGGAGTACTTAGATATTAATTTTTCGTTATAGATTTACCTCGTTTGCGGGTATCTGTTTTTCCGCGTTGAATCTTATGTCCTTCAATTTTTGAAGAAATTTTAACTGCCTTTTGAGCCTTGTTTAATGAAAATTTTGGTTTGTTCATTCTCATATATTTATCTCTTTCTATTAATTAATATAATAAAAAGTCAGGGAACTTACCTATAGTTTTTCCTTACCCCACCTTCGAGCTTAAATAAAGAACAACATAAATAAATGTGAAAAAGACAAAGACAGCCCCGGTTATAAATGGGAAAGCGTGACCGAAGAACTGGAAAGAGAAACCGCCCCACAAGGGTCCTAATACTCTTGCGAGCGCTGCAATTGATTGGTTTATGCCAAGTACAGCTCCCTGCTCATTATCAGGAGTAATTTTGGAAAGCAGGCTTAGTGAAGTCGGTATGAGAAGTCCCGTTCCAAGTGTAAGCAGACCCGAAGCAACACCAAGCGTAACATAACCTGTGCAGAAAGGAACATAAGCTAAAGCGATAAAAAGTATAAATGTTCCGAAAGAAATAATTGTTACATCTTTATAATGCTTGGTTAAAATATGGATGATACCCGTTTGAGCAATTGCGGAGAAAATACCCATTATGCCGAACAATGTTCCTATTTGTAAATCGCTTAAATGAAACTGCTTGTACCCCAAAAGAGCAAAAGTACCGAATATATTTGCCATCGAAAAAGTAACAACGAAAAAAATAATAATAACAATCCCGATCGAAGGTCTTTTCAGCACATCTGTAAAAGCAGAAAAATTAAAAAGTTTATGACGACGTCCTTCAGTTTTTTCTCTTAAACTTTCAGGTAGTAAAAACCAGGTTACAAGAAATGCAGTAAATGAAAATGAAGCTCCGGCAAAACCAATAATATGAATCCCGTAATTTGAGAGAAATCCGCCGATCAAAGGACCGAAAACAAAACCGAGGGCGAATGCCGCACCGATAAGCCCCATGCCTTTCGACCTGTTCTCTTTAGTAGTTATATCAGCAATGTAAGCCTGCGCTACAGAAATGCTGCTTCCGCCAAGCCCGGCTACTATCCTGGAAATAAGCAGCACGCCATAAGAATTAGTAAAAGCAAAAATAAGATAGCTTGAAGCTGAAAGGAGAAGACAAAGAACGATGATCGGTTTTCTTCCGCGCCTGTCGGAAATACGACCGAAGTATGGATTAAAAATGAATTGAACAAGTGAAAATACTGCAACCAGTACTCCTATTTCAAAATCGGAAGCATTAAAATGTTTGCTCGCAATTGTCGGCAGCACCGGAATTAAAATACCGAAACCAATCAGGTCTATAAACACAGCAGTAAAAATCAGCAATAAAGATGTACGATTCTTCAAGAAAACCTTTCGATTCTGTTTAGAAAAATGAGTTTTAAATATAAGAAGAAATGTTTGAAGTTAACTCTTAATAACTTTCGTAAGGGAATTAAAACCATTTTAACGATTTTAATTGACTGTATTTTTTTCTTTTAGGCAAAAGGGATAGACCTACTTGATAATAGTTTTAAAGTATGGTTATTATACATTATTTTTTAGCTAATCAAAATTTCTAAAATTTAATTAGGTCGACTAAGGCAATATATTTTGTCAATAGCAAAGCGTGCGATAAGAAACTCTACGATACAAGGTATCATACTGGCATCCATCAGCTTGTGCGTTACCTCTCTTGCTCTTGAACTCGCAGTACGTATCCATCGTGGAAAAGTATTTCAGTTCCAATCTTCGACCGCAGAGTCCAAAAACAGAGTTGGACGCATGGAATATCATTCCATGCTTGGCTGGATTCCGAAACCAGGTCGATTCAGTAGTGACTGGACTTCGAAAGTTGATTCATTTGGCATCCGCAGCAACGGCAGATCGATCCCGACTGAAGGTCAACCTATTCTTACAGTCGGAGATTCATTCACATTTGGAGATGAGGTAGAAGATAGTGAGACATGGCCTTCCCATCTGGAAGAAATCCTTAACAAGCACGTGCTCAACGCAAGCGTTGGCGCTTACGGAATTGATCAGGCTTTTCTACGGGCTAAACTTCTTCTTGATAAGTACGACCCCGATGTCGTGATTTTGTCGTTCATTTCTAACGACATCAATCGAACCGAATATTCGTACTACCCTTATGGGCGGGGATGGAAACCTTATTTCAAGTATAAGGACAGTACTTTGGTTTTACAAAACGTTCCTGTTCCACAAGAGCTCTCATCCCGTAAGTTTCAAACCTTGCGTCATATTTTGGGTTACAGTTTTCTCGCTGACTTTGTCCTCGATAGAGTCGCACCTCAATGGTGGCATGATTTCCCTGTCACTAAGCGAATCCACAACGATGGCGAAAATGTATGCCTTGCCCTGCTCGTTCGTTTGAATCAGCTCATAAAAAGGCGGGGAGGCAAATTCATCGCTATCCCTTTGGCGACAAATGGACGTATTGGAGACAACGAACGACTTCTGAGTCTTATCAAACGTGCGAGAGAAAAAGGCGTCGAGGTTTTAGACCTTTCAGCAGATATGCTAAAACTGCAGCCTAGTCAATTTCAGAGTCTATTTATGCCAAGTGGGCACTACTCTCCAGCAATGAACCGTTTTGTTGCAGAGCATATTGCAGCATTCTTACGCGAAAGAGGGATTCGACCCCCTCCGAACAAGTCTCTAACCGTTTGGTGAATTTCAGAGGTTATTTAACAGGATAGGTAATTTCTTTTAGTTTGTTAAACCTGCTAAACCGGAAAACTTCAAACCCTCTCGGTTCTATATCTGCAATCAGAAGCGGCTTCTCTCTGTATAAATTAATTTCAGATGAATATTTTTTCAGAGTTTCATTTGTATCATCAAAAGCTTGGATCATATTTGTACGGTCGGAACTTGGCAGGTACTTATCAATTGAGCTTTTGTAATTTGGAAGCAGCGGAAGAACGACGTATTCACTTCCTCTGTCTGTTGAACTTTTATAAACCCACGTCGGGATATAAGATATATTTGAAATATAAATAGCTGTGCTGCGGAAATTTCTTGTTATTTCAATATTCAGTATTGCACCGGCATCAGAGTAGCGCCATCTCTGGTTTGAAAAAAAATTACCCAAAGAGTAAGCTACAAACCCGGTATCAAGCCTTCCATCGTTTGTTTTGAAAAACTGCACCGGCTCCAATACGTGCGGATGCCCACCAATTATAATGTCTGCTCCAAAAGAGATAGTCTTCAAAACAACTTCTCTCTGGTAAGCAACGGGTTCTCTTTTATATTCTTCACCAAAATGATAATGAACAAGAACAACATCAGCTCCAAGCTTTCTTGCTTTTTCTATATCCGATTTTATTAAATCAAAATCAATAAGGTTTATCAAATAAGATTTCTCTTTCGGTACAGGAATACCATTTGTTCCATAAGTGTAAGCAAGAAATGCAATTTTAATTCCTTTGATATCAATAACTCTTACCTGATCCCTATCTTCCTTTGAAGTAAAAGTTCCGTTATATAAAAGATGATTTTTTTTTAACTGTTCAATCGTGCGCAGAAGCCCGGCTTCTCCTTTATCCAAAGAATGATTATTTGACGTAGTTATCAAATGAAAACCTGCATTATAAAGTGCAGTTATATAATCATCGGGAGTATTAAAGAAAGGATATCCCGAATAACCTTCCGACTTCCCTGCTGTTACTGTTTCAAGGTTTCCAAAAACAAAATCGGATTCACCAAAATATTTTTTTACTTCCCTGTAGACAGGATTAAAATCAAAGCTGTCTTTATCTACTCTTGCATAATTATATTGTATCGAATGACACATTAAATCCCCTACGACAGAAATTCTTGCTGTGACCACAGAATCTTTTCCCAAATATCCAAAGCAATATGAATATGCCAGGCTGCAAATAAAAGTTATGTACAGAATTAGTTTCATATAAGAAGTTTTTATGAAGTTGTTAAGGAATAATCTCAATTGAATTATCGAAAAGATGCAATTAAATATTTCTTTATGCAAATCGGGAATTTGAGATAACACTAATATTGCATAATAAAAAAGGCTGAATTAAAAAACTTAATTCAGCCTTAACTTTAGAACCCGGTAATTAATTTAACTGCCGGATTTAGCTGCTTTTCTTTCAGCTTTTACATTTTGTATATCTTTTCGGACATCCTGAGCGAGTTTTCTCAGATCACTCAGCCCTTTCCTTACTCTAGTACCTGCAGCAGCCTGACCTCTTTCATAGAATTTTTGGAAATCGATCTCCAGCTCTTTGACTGCATTTACTAGGTCCTGGTATCTGTTCATATTATTCCTCCTTTATATTGGTTTGAGAAAAATGTTATTTAAAGTCTATCTTCACACTTCGATAGACAGGTTCTCCAGAACTATTTCTGCAATATCTTTTACTGAAACCTCACCTGATTTTTCAAGATGTTTTACGCCGTCATTCAGCATAGTCATACAGAATGGACACGCAGAAGCAATAGTATCGGCACCTGTGCCGAGAGCTTCTTTTGTTCTTTCAACATTTATTTTACCCCCTTCTTCATCTTCAAGGAACATTCTTCCTCCGCCTGCTCCACAGCAGAATCCTTTACTTCTGTTTCTTTCCATCTCTACTAAATCAAAACCGTTGATATTATTTAATAACTCTCTCGGAGGATCGTAAACATCATTATACCTGCCGAGATAGCATGAATCGTGATAAGTTGCCTTCGTTCCGGCACTTTCATCCTTAAGCTTTATTCTACCTTCGTCAATCAGTTCATTTATAAATTGCGTGTGATGTTTAACTTCATAATTACCGCCAAACTGTTTATACTCATTGTTTAAAGAATGAAAACAGTGAGGGCATGAAGTAACTATCTTCTTAACTCCGTACCTATTCAAAGTCCCAATATTTTCCTGAATCAGCATTTGTGCAATATATTCATTTCCGAGTCTCCTGGCTGTATCGCCGTTGCATTTTTCTTCAAAGCCCAGAATTCTGAAATTAACATCTGCTTTTTGCATTAAGGTTGAAAAAGCCCTCGAGACTTTTTTATACCTGTCATCATAAGAACCTGCACAGCCGACCCAAAATAATACTTCACAATTTGAATCTTCTGCCATTGTTTTAATACCGAGTCCTTCCGCCCAGTTTGCTCTGTCAGCATGATTAAAAGCCCATGGTGTAAAATTGGTTTCAAGACTTTTGAATACATTACTAAGGTTTGGATGAAACTGTGATTCAGTTAGAACAAGATTTCTCCGCATATCAACGATCGAATCAACATGTTCGATCATTACCGGGCATTCCTGCACACAAGCCATGCAGGTTGTGCATTCCCAGAGTTCCATATCAGATATGTAATCGTGCACAAGAGTTTTTTCAAAAACCTCACCTGATGTTACACCATTTACCAGAAGAGGTGCTTTATCTTTAGTTCTTCTACGTATATCAACAATAATTTTCCTCGGTGATAAAGATTTCCCAACAGTAGCCGCCGGACAAGAATCAGTGCACCTCCCACATTCCGTACATGAATAACCATCTAAAATTTGTTTCCAGGAAAGCTGTTCAATATCGGCGGCGCCATAAGCTTCAAGAGTTTCATCTTCCAGGTTGATTGGTTTCAGTGTTCTTTTTTCTTCAAGATTGGCAAAAAAAGTATTAGGAACTGAAGTAAGAACATGCAGGTGTTTTGAATAGGGCAAATAATTAAGAAAACCGAAAATCACGACAATATGTGCCCACCAGAAAAATTCATAAAAGGAATTGGCACCACCGGGGCTGCTGTATAATATTCCCGCAAAGTATTGTGAAACGGGTCTTACTTCATATTCGCCTAAAATAAAATTTTGCCTGGCAACAAGAGAAATATTCTCTCCCAGCATAAAGACACAAACTAATATTATCATCACTAAAATGAATGTAGCATCTAGTTTGCCGGTTTTATCTACTTCGAGCCGCGGGATATGCAGGATGAACCTTCTGTATAAAGCATATAAACAGGAAGCAATTACAAGAACTGAAAAAATATCCTGGATAAAAGTTGTAGCCGAATAAAGCATACCCGTAAAACTGAGAGTAAAAGGAGAATAAAAACCCTGAATAATAGCTTCAATAACTGCAAATAAAAACAATATAAACCCCCAGAAAATAATTAAATGTAAAATGCCAGCTTTAGGATCTCGCAATAGTTTTGTTTGTGCAAACGCGATCACCCACACTCTTTTAAGTCTTTCGCCGATTTTATCAAATCTGTTATCCTTCTTTTTGGCAACGAGCATATAGTGAACAAGATTCCTGCAACTCCAAATAAAAAATAAAATCGATACAAGGAAGAAAAGGATGAAGATGATATTTTTTAATTCCATTTCATATCCTTATATGCAGAACATTTTTTGTTTAAACTTTATTCCGCTTTCCTGTTTTTTACTCCAAAATAAATTGTTGAAGCTGCAAATGTTTTTACAACCATCCAGATTGAAAAAACTGCAGCACCGGATTCTATCGCCGATTGAAAATTCCTTAAATAAAATGAATACAAAAAGAGAGTACCTGAAATCAGGATAATTATATTCGCTAAAAACATAGCAGAAATTACAACAATGTAAGACCTGTTCATTTCAATTATATAGCCAGCTACAAATGCAGCAAGAGGAAAAGCAAGTAGATACCCTCCGGTCGGGCCGAACAAACGCGCAAACCCGATAGCTCCGTCTGGTATAGCCGCAAAAACAGGAAGCCCTATAACACCAAGAAAAAGAT
This sequence comes from Ignavibacteria bacterium GWC2_36_12, assembly GCA_001802795.1. Lineage (GTDB taxonomy): Bacteria > Bacteroidota > Ignavibacteria > Ignavibacteriales > Ignavibacteriaceae > RBG-16-34-14. The sequence continues at coordinate 15,041 of MGZZ01000105.1, forward strand.
AAAGTAGTTGACTGTAAGCCCCTTTCCTGGCACCCAAAAAAGCTCCCGATAAAAGTACAGCCATTGTCTGCAAAGTAAAGGGAACAGGTTTTACAGGGATTGCAATTTGCGCTGAAATTGCAGTTAAAATCGTAAAGGATAAAACCCAGACAAATTTGTTTTCAGCAACTTTTTGAATGAATACCCTAAACGACAAGTTTTTTACAGCCTGACTCATAAACATACTTTCCTTTAATTAAAATTTATAACAAAACTTCGATCTTATTATTTTGATTTTTCGCAAGAAATATGAAACCCCGGTATTTAAAACTCTTAAAATCCTGAGCAAGAACAATACGCAAAGATGAATTTGGGTCTACAAAGCCACAAACTGTAATTACGATAACATCATTTTCTATTGTTAAAAAACGAAAATCTTCGCTCATCTATATCTAATATGCTCATTAAAGTTAGAAAAGTCAAGAATTTAGCTTGTTTTCAAACTTTTTATTAATTGTCAATTTTGTATTGAATTTTGACTTATTAAACTAAATATTTAAATGATATGTAAGTTTTTGTAACACTGTAACTTATCTTTGTTTTAATTCCACTATTTCACTATTTTTTGGAACATAGAAGATAAAGATCATTATGGATTTTTTTTTCTTTGTAAATAGATTTAACTGCTCTTCTGTTTAATTTATAAGTGAAGAGTAAACTATGAGATACCTTCTTGTAATACCTTCAATAGACATTAAAAACGGCAAAACTGTTCGTGTTGTTCAGGGTATACCTGAACTCGATTGCTACGAATATGGCAGCAATCCGGTTGAAATGGCAAAAATATGGCGGGCAGAAAATGCAAAGCTTCTTCATATTGTTGATTATGATGGGGCAAGAGACCACTCAAGAGTAAACTATCCTATTGTTGAAGAAATCTGTTCATCTGTAATTATTCCTGTAGAATTTGCAGGAGGTATCCGCAACATTGATGACGCAAAGCAAATTATGGATACCGGAATATGCCGTTTAGTAATAAGCACTATGGCAATAGAAAATCCTGATGAATTTAAAAAAGTTCTTGAATTCTTTGGCCCGACAAAGATATGTATAAACCTTGACATATTGGATGAGGAAATTGTAATTAGAGGCAGGAGAAAAAAAACCGGGATTTACTATACTGAATTTGCTAAAAAAATGACAGAGCTTGGCGTTGAAAGGTTTATTGTAACAGATATCGGAAGAAACGGTGTTATGTCCGGTCCTAATCTTGAAATTACTAAACAGATTGCTTTGATTACAGGACAAAAAGTTACTCATTCGGGTGGTGTGAGAAATAAAGATGAGCTGCTGGACATTCAGAACCTAATGCCTTTAGGAATTGATTCTGTTATTGTTGGAAGAGCATTATATGAAAACAGGTTTCCCTGTCAGAAACTCTGGCGCGTTGCAGAATCGGGCATATTTAATTGAGGTAATTAATGAAAGATAAAAAGCAGACTATACGTAGCAGTTTCTGGGCTAACATATTCAATTATCCTGCTGAGAAAACGAATCTAAAGAAATCTCTTCAATCAATTCCTCTTTTTAACGGATTAACTGGAAGAGATCTTTCCATCCTTATGAATATTATTCACCACAGGAACTATCTTCCCGGTGAATATATTTTTTACCAGGGAGACCCCGGCATAGGACTGTATGTTATAAGTAACGGAGAAGTAATTATTCAAAGAACCAGTGAAAGTGGAGAGGTTGTTCCTCTTGCAACATTTGTTCAGGGGGATTTTTTCGGAGAACTTGCTCTTGTAGACGGTGAAAAAAGATCGGCTTCTGCAATTGCCAAAACAGATTGCCGTCTTGCCGTAATTTTTAAGCCGGACTTAGATGAATTTATTGAAGCCTATCCACGTAAAGGTATTAAAATTCTCCAGGGAATTTCGCAGGTAGTCGCTGTTCGCCTTAGAAAACTTAATGAAGATCATTTTGCACTACAAAATAAACATCGAGAAAACTCGGAGACAAATTATGGAACCTGAAATAAAAAAAATATTAGTCCCAATAGATTTTTCCGATTATTCCAAAAGCTCCTTAAAGTATGCCGTGAACTTTGCAAGGAACTTCAATGCTTCTTTGATACTTGTTTATGTTATAGAGCCGGTTATTTATCCACCTGATTTTAGTATGGGTCAGATTGCCATTCCTACCGCAGGTCTTGAAATGGATAAGAGAGCAAAAGAAGAATTGGATAAGCTTGCACAAAAGGAAATTTCTTCCGATGTAAACGTTCGGAAAATTATTAAAACCGGGAAACCTTTTGTAGAAATAATCGAAACAGCTTCTGAGGAAAATGTTGATTTGATAATTATTGCTACTCACGGTCATACCGGTGTTGAACAAATACTTTTCGGAAGCACGGCTGAAAAAGTTGTAAGGAAAGCCCCCTGCCCTGTGCTTACATTACGAGAGCCAGCAAAGGGATTCAGGTTTAAGGAAGAAATGAAGAAGGAGTAATTGGAAACAGTGAGGCTGTGAGACTTTGAGACAGGGAGACTCTGTGACTTTGAGAATTGGGGAACGATTGAGATGGAGGAATTTTTATATTTCTTTGAGAGAATAAAATTAATATTAATTATAAAATTTGGGGTAAAAATTGAAAATCAGGACTCACAGAGAACCTGAAGTTTACAAAATGTCCTTTGCTGCATCAATGAAAATCTTTAATCTTTCAAAATCTTTTCCAAAAGAAGAAACTTATTCTTTAACAGATCAAATACGAAGATCATCAAGATCGGTTTGTTCAAATATTGCTGAAGCTTTTCGTAAAAGAAGATATGAAAAATCATTTATATCAAAATTAAATGATTCTGAGGGAGAAGCTGCAGAAACACAAACATGGTTAGAATTTTCTTTGGAATGTAATTACATCAACAGAAATGATTATGACTTGTTAATAAATGAATATGAAAATGTTTTAGGTAAATTGGTTATAATGTCTAATCAACCTGAAAAGTGGTCTATTTAAATTATTTTCTCAAGTCACAAAGTCTCATAGTCTCAAAGTCTCACTCTTCAGTTTTCGTCAATTCTTCCTGTCAATCACAAAATCGACAAGAGCTTCAAGAGCAATTTTGCTTTGTGAATCGGGAAAAATCTTTAGTGTTTGCTTTGCTTTTTCTGAATAGAAATGTGCTTTATCGAGAGCGTAATTAATTCCATCGTTCCTTCGCACAAAATCTATAATTTCCCTAACGCTGTCTTTATTATTTCCATTCTTTATCATCTTTCTTATGCTCGAAGCTTCGCCGTTGGAAACATGATTTAAGGAATAAATTAATGGAAGAGTAATCTTCTTTTCTTTAATATCTCCACCAACAGGCTTTCCGATAAGCTTTGCTTTCCCTTCATAGTCAAGAATGTCGTCTCTTATCTGGAATGCAATTCCGATCGATTCACCAAAATGTCTCATTGCTTTGTGATATTCAGAATTATCCGAAGCGCTTAATGCACCAATCTCACAGCAGGTTTCAAGCAAAGATGCCGTTTTATCAGAAATAACTTTAAAGTAAGTCTCTTCATCAATATCTAGTTTTCTTGTCTTCTGTATCTGGAGGAGCTCACCTTCAGACATGCGTTTAACAGTATTGGTAATTGTGCCGAGGAAATCAAAATCTTTTCCTTCAATTGCAATCATCAAGCCTCGCGAAAGGAGGTAATCTCCCATCAAAACAGCAGCTTTATTCTTAAAGATTTTATTGACAGACCAGAAACCTCTTCTTTTATCAGCATTATCCACAACATCGTCATGAACTAATGTGGCAGTGTGTAGAAGTTCGACCAGAACTGCCCCCCTGTAAGTTCTGTCATTTACTCCGCCTGCCACTTTCGCAGAGAGAAGTACAAGGAGCGGTCTTATCTTTTTACCCTTCTGCCTGATTATATAACGGGCTATCAGGTCAACCAGTCCGACCCTGGATTTCATCGAATCTTTAAATAATTCGTTGAACCTGTTAAGCTCTGTTTTTATGGGTTTGCTTATTTCGGAAAGATCTCTGCGGGTCAATTTTTACTTTGAGAAAGTTTTGAAACTAATATACTTATTTCGTATAAGATAACCAATGGAACAGCCAGAACCATCTGGGAAACGGGGTCGGTGCCGGGTGTTAAAAAAGCTGCGAGAACCATTATTATTACAATAGCATGCTTACGGTATTTTTTCATAAAGCCGGGAGTTAAGATACCAAGTTTTGTTAAAAAAAAGGAAATCATAGGTAATTCAAATACAAACCCAGCAGCTAACATTACACTAATAATAATTGACATATATTCATCTATAGCAAACTGATTTTTTATAATTTCAGTTCCGAATTGTGCAGCAAATTTTAGAGCTAAAGGAAGCATAGCAAAATAAGCAAATACAATTCCGGCAAGAAAGCAAACGGAAGAAAAGATTACAATCCATACAATGTATCTACGTTCTTTTTTTCTAAGGGCAGGAGCAATAAATTTCCACAATTGATAAAACAGGTTTGGCAGGCTTAATATAATCCCTCCAATTATCGCCACCTGGAAATATAGAAATAGCTGTCCGAAAGGTCTCAGGTTTTGTAGCTCAGCTCCCGAATCACGTGCAGGTCTCAAAAGAATAACTTCTACCAAAAAATCTATAAAAATCCAGCAGACTATTGCGCCAACTACCAACCCGATAAGAGCATAAATAATTCTCCATCTTAGTTCTTCGAGATGCTCAAGGAAAGTCATTTCCTTTTCAAGTTCTTCCTCTTTATGATCTTCAGTTTGCATACTTTTAGCTCCCGGCGGCAAGAAAAGAATTTATTTTATTAATTTAAATCTGCATATAGTGGAAATCCGGAGCAGAGCTGTTTAACATCATGCCGAATCTTTTCAAGTTTGTTAGCATCATCAAAGTTATTAATAGCATCATTCATAAAATCGGCTATCAATTTCATTTCATTTTCTTTCATACCTCTTGTTGTAACTGCCGGTGTCCCAATCCTGATTCCGCTCGTAACAAATGGGCTTCTCTGGTCAAAGGGCACCATATTCTTATTAACAGTAATGCCTGCTTTTTCTAATGAATTCTCAGCCTGCTTGCCGGTTATATTCTTATTTGTTAAATCAATCAGCATAAGATGATTATCTGTACCACCTGAAACAATATCAAAACCAAACTCAGAAAGTTTTGCAGAAAGTGTTTTTGCATTTTTTATTATTTGCTTAGTGTAAGTTTCAAATGAATCTTCGAGTGCTTCACCAAAAGCGACTGCTTTAGCCATAATTATATGCATTAATGGTCCTCCCTGTATACCCGGCATAACCATACCGTCAATAAGTTCCGACATCATTTTAGTGCGATCGCCTTTTGGTGTTTTAATTCTGAAAGGATTCTCATAATCTCTGCCCATAAGAATGATTCCGCCTCTTGGACCTCTTAAAGTTTTATGAGTCGTAGAAGTCACAACATCACAATATTTCAGCGGATTATCAAGTAATCCTTTAGCAATTAAACCGGCGGGATGTGCCATATCACAAACAAGGAAAGCTCCGACTTTATCGGCAATTTCTCTAAACTTAGCATAGTCCCACTCTCGCGGGTAAGCACTGGCTCCTGTAATAATTAATTTAGGTTTTTCTTTCTCGGTTATATCTTTTATTACGTTATAATCCAGGGTCCTGGTTTCCTTATTTAATGTATATCCTATCGCCTGATACAACTGACCTGAAAAGTTAACAGGGGAACCGTGTGTTAAATGACCCCCATGAGCAAGACTTAGTCCTAAAAATTTTTCACCCGGCTTAAGAAGAGTCATGAATACAGCCATATTAGCCTGTGATCCACTATGTGGCTGTACATTTACATATTCCGCATCAAAAAGTTTTTTTAATCTTTCCCTTGCCAGATTTTCAGCAACGTCAACATATTCGCATCCTCCATAATATCTTTTACCGGGATAACCTTCAGCATATTTATTAGTCAGGACACTCCCTGCTGCTTCGAGAACAGCGGGGCTCACAAAATTTTCCGATGCAATTAGTTCAAGCTTTTCCTGTTGGCGTTTGGTTTCAAGATTTAATACATCAAAGATTTCTTTATCATTTTTTAAGTGTGTGTACATAATCCTACTTAAAGTTTTTTTGGAAATTGTGATTGAAATTTAAGCTTAATTCATGATGTTATGAAATGAGTATAAAATAAAAAGGTTCCAGAAAGTTTATTCTGAAACCTTTTATTTAAAGAATAGCTGAAATAATCATTAGGGTACTGTAATACTTTTTCCTATCCAGCCATAACAATTACCTATAATAGGAATGCTCTGTCCTGATTTTAACCCTCTAAAGAAATAATCCTCCTGAGAAGGAACAGATCCTGAAAGAGCAGATATTCTTTCCTGTGCCTGAGTTACTGTCGGGTCCATATTTTTTGCTCTTCTATAAGTATCTACAGCAAGCAGATAAACTAATTTATCTTCAAATTCAAACCCGCAGCTTCTTGCCGCCTGCTCGTATAAATTCCCGATATAATAAATCGGCAAACCCCAGTTGTTCCCAGCGTCGCTTGCTTTCTCAAACTGGCTTCGTGCTGCTGCAAGCTGTCCCCTGTCTCTGTATACAATACCAAGATTTAAATAGTGTTCCTTTTTATCAGGCTCGAGCTGAATTAATTTTTTATATGCATCTTCTGCTTTGCTTAGCTGTTCATTCTTATGATATGCAGAAGCTAATTGAGTCCAATAGCTTGATGACTCCGGATTTTTAGATACAAGAAATTCAAGCGCCGCAATTGCTTCGGCATATCTGCTTGCCTTTAAAGCTGTAGAGCCATATTTCCATGCTTTCTCAACATTCTCATGATCCAGATCCCAGGTTTTCTTTAATATGTCAACCAGTTCGTCAATATTTTCAACCAGGGTTTCCAGTTCCTGCTGCCATTGCGGATTATCGGGTTCCTTTTCGCTAAGGTAATTATATAAATCTAATGCTTTTTGTTTGTAATCATTAGAGCCATCATCCATGTTGGCTTTATATAATTTTCCCAGCCTGTCGTAGTAATAAGTCAAAGTATTGGAATCATATTGGATAGCTGTTTCATATTCTTTGATAACTGTTTCAGCATCCAGACCAAGCCAGGTTTCTGAAATAAAAGCTTTCTTTGCCTGGAAATAACCTTTTGCATCGGGATAGTATTCTTCTGCCAGATTGTATAAATAAATAGTAGTATCTTCAATTACTTTGATTTCATCTTCAGAAAGATCTGAAGAATCATGAAGATACCAAAGCGCGTCTTCCATCTTATAATAAATCCATTTTGCAAACTTCTTCTTATCTAATTCAAGTACAGTCCAGCCGTAAGGAAGAGCACTTTTATAATCTTTATTCTTATGATATTCTGAGAATAAACTGTATTGAGTGAGCAACTTCATAGAATCAACAGGAGCATCAGAATTTTGAGCCGATATAACGCCTGTGATCACCAATAAATTGAATAAGAATATTTTAACGAATCGCTTCAAGGTAGCCTCTAATCAATATAAATAATAAAATTAATTTTCCCTTCTAACAAACCAGAGTTCACCAAAACTAATACCTAAAGATAACCTGATAACATTTTCTTTAATTAAATTAAAATCAGTAGTTCCTCTTATTGCATAAAGAATTCCTATATCCAGAGTATTATCGTTACTAATCGGCAATGAAAAGCCACCTGTAACTGAGTATTGATTAATTCCTTCATTATTGACCGAATATTGTGTTTCTTCAAAGCTTAAACCTGTACGCCAGATTATTTGTTCCCAGAAAGAATTACCAGGATCTTTTTCAGGTTTGTATTCAAATCCAAGACTAACTTTCTGAAAATTACGTAATTCCGGACGCTTAAAACCATTGATTTTATAATCAGACCAAGGTTGAAAGGTATAATCTAAACTTAACAAATATTCATTATTAAAAACAGTATTTAGCCCTAGCGAAAGCCTGAAGGGAACACCTGCTTTAGCCTTTCCGTAACTAACAGTATCGATACCTGATGATGAAGTTGCTGTTAATATGGAATCAATATTTAAATTACCCAGGTAGCTTATTGAACCACCAAATCTGAAATCAGTGATACTTCCTGAATCGATTAAAGAACTGAAATCCGGGCTAATAAAACCAAATGTTACACCAACGCCATCAGGTCTAAAAACATTTTCGTATTCGGCAAAAGAGCTACCCGCTTCCAAAAAATCTATCCTGGATTTATACTTTAAGTTTCCAAAATAATAGTCAACTGAACCTCCAAGTACCAAATCAAAAGGAAGTTTATAAGAAGTGCCGAGGAACAACTTCGTTAAACCTCCTGAACCCTGGTAAGTCAATTTATACGGGTCATCTGTATAGAATGTTTGTTCCACATTATAACTCACATTGGAAAAAGGTACTAAGCCCGCCGCTATTCCTATCCCATATAACTGACTTGCCGGAAAAGCAATTGTTAACCCGGAAAATTCAGTTTCTGCTACATAACCGCTATTGCTATTATCCGATAAAAACATACCGTTATAATATAATCCGAATTCAATTCTGCTTTTACTTAGTTTATACCATCCGGCAGGATTTAATGAATTAATAAAATTCTCATCTGCTACAGATACTCCGAGTTGCCCCATTCCTAATCTTCTGGCTGAATAAGAATGTTCAACATCTCCGAGCCCGATTCTTGTATATGATGAACCGTTCTGTCCATAATATACCGGAGACACAATCATAAAGACTACCGCAATTATTAAAAATTTTTTCATCATTTTTTTACTGTATAAGTTATTTTCAGTAAGGGACGGTCACTTAGATTAGCAGAGTTACTTCCTTTTATCGCTATGAGTTCAGCCCCTGCCAAAGGACTGCCGGTAGTAAGAAGTAAACCGTTGTTATTATTTCTTATCCACTCTCTTACAAAAGCTGTTATATTTCCACTATACTGATTTCCACTTCTCGATAAGCTTGCAACCGTGGAAGATATACTATCAGTGTTAGTACTATCGTATAAAAAGTATGCATCAACAGCATCTGAATAATCAGTTCCGACAAATGTTTCCAGTGTATCAATATTCAATACTAATTCCGCATTATTTACAACTGCATCTTTCGGGAATTCCTGCAGATTAAAAAACAATTTTGAAACTACAACATACCCTGACCTTAGAGGAATATTTCCACCGGACACAGTTGGAACCTCACCCACTACAATACTTAGATCAGAACTGCTATAAAATTCCACTGTATCAACATATACTCCCGATTTTTCTATAACTACAGAGATAACCGGGTAATCGGTAAGGCTTGATGTAAGCGCCTGGTATCCTAAAATCTTTTCAGTACCTGGTGTTGGAATAAGATAAACTCCATTTTGTGATGGTAAACTTGTATCGGCAACCACTGCCAGCCAATCCCGGATCAATTCATTTTTTATAGTAACATAAGTTGTAGTGTCTGTAATCTCTTTTTGAATTGAAATATCTTCGCCATCATATAAGAAGCCCGATAAGCTGTCTTCGGAAAAATCGGAAGCCCATTCTGAATTAACTTTATGAACTGTAAAATCAAATGGTGCTAAAGTATCGCCGAAAGAATAAGTCTTATAAAACTCCATTACAGCACTTACAACAGTTATACTATCCTCAAGAATATCGCTAAGTATGGAATCATCTAATGAAATATTATATGAAATCAGGATTGAAGCCTCAATATCTTTACTTTTTCCTAAAAGCAACCTGTTTGAAGAACCCAGGCTAACAACATCGTGAAAGTATGATGATCCCTGCGCAATTGAATCATCAGCAGAATTAATATTTTTCAAATCCACTAAATCATTACCAAGAATATTAATGCCGATGGAGGTAGGTGCATCGCTGCAGCTAATTATGAACAATGCAGCAAATAATATAATCACACTGTTTTTTATCACTTATTTTCTCCGGAAATATCTTTTTGTATAAACCTGCATGCATCTAAAAAATTACCGGCAACAAAAGTGGGAATTTTATTGAGTTTTTGCAATGTATAAAAACTTTCATTGCCATAGCCCGTTTTCACTAGTATCGTTTTAACTCCGGCATTCATTCCGCATTCTATATCAGATACAGAATCACCGATTAAATAAGAACCTTTTAAATCTATATTAAAATTATCTGCAGCTTTAAAGACCATGTCCGGTGCCGGTTTCCTGCATGCACATTCCTCTGCAGTATTAAAATCGGGATGAGAAGGACAATAATAAAACGCATCTATCTGAACATTAAATTGCCTGAGAATATCATTTATTTTTTTATTTACCAGTTCAACTTCTGCCTTTGTTATTAAGCCTCTTCCAATCCCAGATTGATTTGAAATAACAATAAGTTTTAAGTTAAGATCGTTTTTTAATAATGAAAGGGCTTCTCCGGTGCCGGAGTAAAGTTTAACTTTTTCGGGATCGCCTAAATAACCGGGGTCTTCGTTAAGCGTGCCGTCTCTGTCGAGAAATACTGCACAAGTGGACATCAATTATTGCTATTCAAAATCTTTTTGTAGAGGTCTATGTATTTTTTTGCAGATGAATTCCAGCTGAAATCAGACTTCATACCATTACGCATTATTTTTGCCCAGGTCTTTTTATCCTCGTAAAGCTTAACGGCTTTTTTTACTTCTTTAAGAAGCTCTTTCCCTTCGTATTTCTTAAAGACAAATCCATTCCCTTCACCATTCTTTTCATTAAAGCTAATTACAGTATCAGCCAAACCTCCTGTCTCCCTTACCACAGGAACAGTTCCATAAACCAGAGAATACATCTGGTTCAAGCCGCAAGGCTCATACCTGGAAGGCATTAAGAAAATATCCGCCCCTCCCTCGATGAGATGAGCTAATTCATCATTAAAACCGAGATAAGTTGCAAATTTGTCCCTGTATTTATGGCTCATTTTTTCAAAGAAAGTGTGATACTTCCTGTCACCGGTTCCTAAAAGAACCATTTGTATGTTAAGCTTCATCAGGTCGGGAAAAACTTCACTTATTAAATCCACTCCTTTTATATTATATAACCTGGAAACAATTCCAATGATTGGAACTTCTTCGTCATATTTAAATCCAAACTTCTTAGCGAGCTCCTCTTTATTAACTAATTTAGCTTCCAGGTTCTTTGAAGAATATTTCTTTGGAAGATGATTGTCTTTTTCAGGATTCCATACCCGTGTATCAATCCCGTTAACAATTCCATATAAATCATTTTTCCTTTTTGCAAGTAGAGGTTTTAGCCCCTCGCTTAATTCATTATCGGTTCTTATTTCATTTGCATAAGTTTCACTTACTGTATTTATTACATCGGAGAACATTAATCCTGCTTTAAGAAAATTCATCTTCCCATCCCTCAGCACTCCTTTATCTGTGTTTAGTGATTTTGGAAGTGATGTTTTATCAAATACAGTTTTCGGAAATTCTCCCTGGTAAGCGAGGTTGTGGATTGTAAAAAGTGTTTTAAATTTTGAAAATACCGGGTCGTCTTTGTAGACGGTTTTTAAATAAGCCGGGATTAAGCCTGTTTGCCATTCATTACAATGAATAATATCGGGAATCCACCCTAATTTTGATATCAATTCAAAAACAGAAAGATTAAGAAGTATAAATCTTTCGTCATTATCAGGATAATCCTTCCCGGTATTCTGGTCCATGTACAGGCTGTTCCTGCTTCCAAAATATTCGTGATTATCAAGGAAATATATTTGTACTCTTACTTTCTGACCGGGTAAAAAACAGGACTTCAATGAAAAGACAACATCCTTATCGCCAATTTTAACAGTTAGGTCTTTTAACCTTACGACTTCATGTATCTTGAATTTCCTGTCGTCAACTGCACCGTATTTAGGAACTACGATACGAACTTCATGCCCAACTTCAGCAAGCATCTGGGGAAGAGCTGCGGACACATCGGCTAACCCGCCTGTCTTTACAAAAGGGACAACTTCCGAAGTAACAAATAGGATTTTTAGCTTTTTCGAAGACATTTCTTATGCAAAATTTATTTTTTATTTATGCAATTTACTAAAATATAGGTAGTTTCTCAAAATTATTATATTATAGGCTTTTACAGAGTGGAGATAAGGAATAAGATTCAGGAATCTTTTAGTAATCTTCAATAAGCTTTATATTTAATTATTATAAACATTTTTTTTATCTGATGAAGAGTTTAATCCTTTTTATTGCTTTTATGTGTCCGCTTGTTTTTTATTCCTGCGGCGCCTCAACGGCTGACAGATACTCAGATGACGAGGAAAAAATAAAAGAGAAGGAAATAGAAGAAGTCAAAGAAGATTTTGACTTTACACCCTACCAGACAAAACTCGAAATTCCTGAAAAAAAAATTAATTTACCATCACATTCAAAGAACCAGGACGTATGGTATGATTATGACGAAAAAAATATTGATACCCTGTCATCTTCCCAAAAAATAGTTAGTAAGCTGAATGGCTACCGTGTTCTAATATTTACGACCGATAATCTTGACGAAGCAAATAATATGCGTTCGGAAATATACTTTAAGACAACAGAAAAGCAGGTATATGTTACTTTCGACCCTCCTTTTTATAAAGTTGCTGTCGGCGATTTTACAAATTATTCTGATGCAAAAAATTTGAGCTTTAAGTTAAAACAGCTGGGTTACGCAGAAGCAAGAGTTGTAAATGAAACAATAAATATTTTTGAGTGATGAAAATAATCCTCGCTTATCCAGCCCAGATAATCACAGTAAACACTAACGGGAAAAACTACAAAAGAGGCAAAGAGCTTAACAACATTTCGGCGGTTGAAAATCATTCCTTAATAATTGAAGAAGGACTAATAAAAGATATAATCCCCAACTCTTCAACCAAAATATCTTCAGGCGATAAAGTAATAGATGTTAAAGACAAAGTCGTTCTTCCCGGTTTAATAGAATGTCACACACACACGGCTTTTGCCGGTTCACGTTCAGATGAATTCAGAAGAAGACTTTCGGGAGAAAGTTACGAGGAGATTGCGAAAAGTGGAGGAGGAATAAACTCTACTGTTAAAGCTGTCAGAAATTCGAGTGTTGAAGAATTAATTAGTCTGCTGATCCCGAGAGTAAATTATTTTATTTCCCAGGGAATAACATCTCTTGAAATAAAAAGCGGTTACGGACTCGATTATGAAAACGAGCTAAAGCTGCTTCAGGCTATAAATTATCTTAAAGATATTTTTCC
>MGZZ01000105.1:28468-28610 GCA_001802795.1 Ignavibacteria bacterium GWC2_36_12
TCGGGATTGGGATTGAAACTTCATACAGAGCAATTCAACAACATTGGCGGAATTGAATTAGCTTTAAAACATAGTGTTACAAGTGCCGATCATCTTGAAGTGTTGGAGGAGTCAAAATTAAATACGCTGGCAAATTCTGAAA
>MGZZ01000106.1 GCA_001802795.1 Ignavibacteria bacterium GWC2_36_12
AATATAGGAAAAGTGAAAGGTGAAGAAGTAGTTCAATTATATGTTAAAGCCGACAAAGACACCAATGTTGTAGAAACATTGAAAGGATTTAAGAGAATAACTTTAAATCCCGGTGAAACTAAAAAAGTTGAGTTTGATATCACGCCGGAAAAATTAGAAAGATGGATTGATGAAATGGGATTTTCTGTTGAACCTGATAAATATATATTAATGGTTGGTTCATCATCATCAGAAAATAATTTACAGTATACTAAGCTTATAGTAAAAAAGAATTAAATTTTCTTTAATCTAATCCATAAAATATAATCTGGTAGTTTCAGAGTAGCGAAAAAAGTCTCCCAAAGGGAAATATATAAGACAGTTTATTCAATTATAAAATATATTCTCTCAAAACAAGCCGTTTTTCGCATTAAATAAATATAAAACCCAACTATTGCATATTAATTATATTTAGTTTACTTTTCTTTTGAAGAAACTAAGTGTCTCTATTAGTATCTGTTTAAAGCAAGCAAAACTAAAAATTACTGTTCTTTTTGAAAAAGGATTAAAGATAACCAAATCTAAGAGGAGCCTATGCTAAGTAGAATTACTGTTATCTTAGGTCAAACAATAATAATTCTTCTGATATTTTATTCAGCCCTTGTTTCTGCTCAAACCGGGACGCTAAAAGGAACAATACAAGATGCTAAAACAGGGGATCCCCTTCCATATTCAAATGTCATTCTGTTAGAAACCAGTTTTGGAGGCTCTGCCGATAAAGAGGGCAACTATGTAATAAAGGGCATTCCATCAGGAAGTTACACAATTCGTGTAACATACATTGGGTATAGACAAGTAGAAACTACAACCGAGATCATTGCGGGGAAAACAACAGAGTACAGTATTTCATTAGAGTTGGAAGCTATTGAAGGCGAAACAGTTGTTGTAACCGGCCAAGCCGACGGACAACTCAGGGCTATTAATGAGCAGTTAAATTCTTTGCAGATTAAGAATGTTGTTTCTTTATCAAAGATACTGGAATTACCTGATGCCAATGCTGCTGAATCAGTTAGCCGTTTACCGGGCGTTTCTCTTATTAGAACCGGAGGAGAAGGCTCACAGGTTGTCATACGCGGACTTTCACCTCAATACAATCAAATTACAATTGACGGAGTTGAGCTGCCTAGTGATGTAGCTTCATTCAATAATCTTGTCTCCAGCGATAAAGGACAGCAAGGTGGTGGAGGAACTAACTCAGGTTTTAGTATTGCTGATTTGGGCAAATTGGGTGATAGAGGTACGGATTTAAGTATGATTTCTTCCAATTCGCTTGGAGGAATTGAAGTTATTAAAGCTATTACACCAGATATGGATGCAACGTTGATAGGGGGAGTTGTAAATTTTGGTTTACGAAAAGCTACTAAATCTTATCCTAATAGAATTTTGGGCGAACCATCATTCCCGTTTATTCAGATTACCTCGCAGGGTAGTTATAATGATCTGAAAGATTCTTATGGGGACTACAAATTTGTTGGTACGGCAGAGAGTCGTTTTTTTGATGGAAGTTTTGGCGTTTTTGTTCAGGGATTAATTGATAAACGAAATCTTAGTTCAAATGAGCTTCGTGCGGATTATGATTTACATGATAAAACTCATGGCGATGCTGGTGTACCTGATTTAGTGTCGTTAGATCTCACTGATGTTTTTAGGGAACGTGAAAGAAGCAATATAACTGCTGTGTTAGACTATGAGTATCAAAGCGGCGAGATCGATTTCATGAACTTTTTTAGCACCAGTGATACAAAGGCAACCAGTAGAAGCGAATCTATTTTACAGGCAAGTAATGATCTTTATTATTCTGCAAAGGACGAGCATAATAAATTGAATGTAATAAGTAATCTTCTCATTCTAAAACAAGATATTCCAATTTTTCATGTTGACCTTAAATTATCTCATAGCTATTCCGAAAGTAAAAATCCCCGGGATTTATTTTTCAATTTCTGGCAAGATGATGCCGGGCTTTCTAACAGGGGAAATTTAGCAAAAGTACCTCCAGGTCTTTTAGCGTCTTATATTGTTCCCAATGACTCAATTGCTAGTTTGGATCAAATACAAACTAAAGAAACTTTTACTAAAGAAAGAGTGGCTACAGGCTCATTAGATTTACAAACCAGCTTACCTATATCTAATGATGTTACAGCTATAATTAAGTTTGGTGGAATGTTTCAATACAGATATCGTTCAAACGATATTAATGAATATCAAGGCTCGCATTTATACTCAGGTGGAGGTGGTGTTATAAACGCCTTTTCGAGAGCTTATCCTGATTTAATACTTAATGGAGGAAACTTAAGCTTTTTGAATTTCAGTCATGATAGTTATTCCTATGGTGATTTTCTTAACGGTGACTATAACCTTGCATATCCTATCAATGTAGAGTTGATGTATCAGCTTTTACCAATTGCCAGGCAAACCAGCACGCTCGAAGGATATCAAATTAATCATCTTGCATCTATGCTAAATGATTATTCAGGCAACGAGAAAAAAAGTGCGGCATATTTAATGGCAACACTTAATATTGGAGACAAGATTACAGTTGTGCCCGGTGCCCGTTATCAAAACCTGACAACAACATTTACGGCAGTGAGAGGCGAAACCGCTCCGGGCCCGGTAGGTATTAATGGAGGGGAGGTAACCAAAACTGAATCTCATGGTTTTCTTCTTCCAATGGTTCACGTTAGATATAGACCCTTAGACTGGCTTCAGGTTCAGTTTGCTTATACAAACACTTTAAATTATCCCGATTATAGTGTTATAACACCCAGATTTTTTGTTGGAACCGGATTCATTTCATACAATAATTACCAATTAAAGCCAGCAACCTCAGAAAATTTTGATTTGGTGGTGTCTGCTTTTGCAAATGAATTGGGATTGTTTACTATCGATGGATTTAAGAAAAGAATTAAGGACTTAATATTTGCATCTGAAACTTATGTCACAGATCTAAGTCCTTACCCCGAACTTCCGCAAGATAGAAAACAATTATTTCAATTCAATACATATATAAATAATCCCATTCCCATTGATGTATATGGAATTGAAACAGAATGGCAGACAAATTTTTGGTATTTGCCGCAACCGTTTTCTGGCATTGTTTTTAATATCAACTACACACATATATTTTCTGAAGCCAGCTATCCTAAAAGTGAATTGATTAATGAATATGACGAGCAGGGTAATTTAGTACAGACCGTTAACGACACATCTTATACAACGCGTTTACTTAACCAGCCGAACGATATTCTTAATCTATCAGTAGGGTATGACTTTGGCGGATTTTCAGCAAGGCTCTCTCTGCTATATCAGGATAACATATTTAAAAAGCCTGATTTCTGGATGCAGAACAGAGTTAATTCAGACCAATATACACGTTGGGATTTATCTGTAAAACAGACTCTTCCCTGGTATGGAATACAACTATATTTTAACCTGAATAACATCTCCGGTGAAAGAGATATTGATGTAAATCAAAAAACCAGTTTCCCGGCTGCTGAAGAACATTATGGAATGACAGCAGACATGGGATTGCGCTTAACGTTATGAAAGTTATTTAATAGAATCAGAGAAACTCTAAAGTGAATAATCAATCTTTTAATATCACATTCATTAACATTCACAATCAAAAGGAGACCCTAATATGAAAAAAGTGCTATGTTTAATTGCTACTTTTATTTTGGCAACTTTTATTTTGCTGCCAAGCAATATCTTTGCACAAGATATAGTTGATGTTGCTGCACTTCCTGTGGGCAACATTAATACTGTAATCGGCGGTGATACTCTTGAAGGAGGAGTAAGAGCGAATCCCGACCGAATTTATCGATTGAGTCGTGGTTCAGTTTACCAGGTAACAGAAGCTATGATAATTAATGGCAATCTGAACATTATTGCGGCTGATGGAGATGGTAGACCGCCTGTACTTGCTCCGGCAATTCTCTCTGACAACTCTTCAATAGATCACTTCTTTGAGTTTATTGGCAAAGGCGCTAAGGTAGAAATAAGTAATACATACTTTCTATCTTTTCGGGCCGATGGCAACCAATTAGGATGGAGTGACGGTATTCGAATTTATGCAGATAGCTTAACATTTAAATTGAAAGGCTGTATTTTTGATGGATTTAGTCATACCGCACTCCAATTAAGTGCTCAGTGGTGTAAGATGGATGTACAGGATTGTATGTTCAGAAATGAAATGCACGGAACTTCATGGTTTGGGGGCGGTGCTTTTCTTTCCGACGGCGGAACAGCTATGGATACTACAAAATGGATAAATAACTCTTTCTTCTGTAACAACTCATACAACTGGTCTATTCGTGGTTATGATAAGCTTGCGATATTCGACCACAATTCTATGGTCTTGGGTACTGTAAATCCATTTTTGATCAGACAGGCACCTAATCTGCACATGAGAAATAATTTGTTCTATGCTGCACATGCAATGGGTGGAAATCCTGATCATGTAATAAATGGTTGGTTCTTAAATTATCCCGATACTGCATCAAGCAGTATTATTAGAGCAAGAGGACGAGACTCAGTTAGTTATTGGTCTCAACTATGGGCCAGCACAATTTCAGGTCCCGAAGCTTATGTTAACGAATCTCAGGGCGTATTCGCTGCAATGCTTGATCCGTCTTTAAGAGTATTTGATGTCCAGAATAACGCTTATTCATTCCCGCAGGCAATGGTTGATTTTTATAATGCTTATAATGATACGGTACAAACAAAAGACAGTATCGATGTACCTAATTTTGCACCCGATGAAGTTAAAGCTTATGTAACAAGAAAACTTGTTATGCCAACCTGGATGAGTGATTACACTAAATGGACTCTTGATACTTTATTGGCAGGAGTTTCAGATATAACGGTTGCGAATAATGTTGAAGCCGACCCCGGATTTGGTTCAAGTGTAACTAATCAACTTGGCAACCTACTTGATTATGTCCTAAAAATAAGTACTAATACACTGGATACTCCATGGTTTTATGGTACTACTCATTATCCTCCGGCATGGCCACTTACAGAAGATTTATCTTATTCTAATACAGCTTTACAATCAGCAGGTACTGATGGATATGCTTTGGGTGACCTGAACTGGTTTCCAAGTCAAAAAGCACAATGGGTTCTGGGTGTTGAAACCGTTTCTTCCCAAATACCTGATGAGTTCTCTCTTTCAGAGGCTTATCCGAATCCTTTCAACCCTGAAACCAAGATTAATTTTAACATAGCAAAAAATAGCAATGTTAAAATGATTGTTTACAATATTCTTGGTCAGAAAATAAGAACTTTGGTTAATCAGGAAATGAATGCCGGCAGTTATTCAACAACATGGAACGGAAGGGATGATTTTGATAAGCAAGTTGCAAGTGGAATTTACTTGTTCAGTCTTGAAACAGCATCGTTTAAAACAACAAAGAAAGTAATGTTGCTTAAGTAATTTTGCTCTCATACTACCTCTTTATTCTAGGGCTATTCTTGAAAAAGAATAGCCCCGATTTTATTGGATGTTTAATGACAATTTTAAAACGTCTTACAAACTGAGACAGAGTTAATATGAAATTGTCTTTACATTTTATTTCATTAACGTATTTTTTCATATATAACTCATTATATTCCAGCGGGGCAGTTAACTGCAATGGTGTAATTCAAGGTTTTGAAAACTTGAGTTATATCTTTTTCTCATTAGCCTGTTTTGGAGGATGGGGATCAGAGTGAGAGGTTTACCTAAAATTATTACAGATTCAAGGTCGCACTTTAATTATCTTCAACTGGTGGTTGAAAGGGTTGCTTCTCTTAGGGGTACAGGAAGCGGACACGTTGCAGTATAAAACTAAGGAGATGTCTAATGCGTTATGGTTTTTTTGATGATGATAACAGAGAATATGTTATAGATCGTCCCGATGTTCCTGTTTCATGGACAAACTATCTCGGCGTAAAAGATCTTTGCACCATTATCTCGCATAATGCCGGGGGGTATACTTTTTATAAATCAACTGAACATCATAGAATAACTCGCTTTAGGCAAAATGGGATTCCTTTAGACAGACCCGGACACTATATTTATTTACGAGATGATCAAACAGGAGAATATTGGACAATTTCATGGCAGCCGGTTGGTAAAGATTTTAATAAAGCAAAATATATTTGCCGGCATGGACTTTCATATTCCAAATTTCAGTGTGATTATCGCGAAATCGAAGCTGAGCAACTTTTATTTATTCCTGTTAATGAAGATGTTGAACTGTGGGATGTAAAAATTAAAAATAAGAGCAAAAAAGTACGTAAGCTCAGTATTTTTTCTTATCTGGAATTTTCATTTCATCATGTGGAAATTGATAATCAAAATCTTCAGATGAGTTTATATGCAAGCGGTTCAAATTATAAAGATGGAATTATTGAATATGATTTTTTCTATGAACCATGGACATATCATTTCTTTGCTTCAAATTTTGATCCTGATAGTTATGATTGTGTGCGTGATACTTTTATCGGCAACTACCATTCGGAAACGAACCCGGTTGCTGTTGAAAGTGGAGAATGCAGTAACAGCAGCCAGTTAGGCGGAAATCACTGCGGCTCACTTCATAAACAACTAACCTTAAAATCAGGAGAAGAAGCGAGATTAATTTTTATGCTCGGAGTCGGTTCACGTGATAATAAGGGTTATGCTATTAAGAAGAAATATTCCGACGCAAAAAATGTTGATCTTGCTTTTGATGAACTAAGGGATTACTGGCAAAAAAAATTATCAGTCTTTGAGGTAAAAACACCTCATCCTGGTTTCAATTCAATGATTAATATCTGGACACTTTACCAGGCGGAAATTTGTGTCATCTGGTCGCGGTTTGCTTCTTTTATTGAAGTTGGTGGAAGAGCGGGTCTCGGTTATCGAGATACATCGCAGGATATTATGGGTGTTGTTCATTCTAATCCCGATAAAGCAAAAAAGAGAATTATCCAGCTTCTTAAAGGTCATACTAGTATCGGATATGCAATTCACCTTTTTGATCCCGATATTTTTGAACCTGAAAAGAACGGGCTTTCCGGAGTTAAGCTTCCAACAGTTGTTCCTCAGCGAAAACCATCAGATATTATCCATGGATTAGAAGATGTTTGTTCTGATGACGCACTTTGGCTTGTAGTTTCTATTTGTGACTGGATAGTTGAAAACAATGATCTGGAATTCTTTAACTATGTGGTTCCATATATTGATGGTGGAGAAGGAACAGTTTATGAACATTTAACAAAAATACTGGATTTTTCAGCAAAATATATTGGGAAGAATGACATTTGCCAGGGACTGCGCGCCGATTGGAATGACTGCCTGAATCTCGGTGGTGGAGAAAGCGCCATGGTATCGTTTATGCACCATTGGGCGATAAATGTTTTTATTGAGTCTGCAAGAAAATTAGGGAAAGAAGATGATGTGAAAAAATATTCTGATATAGCTGCAAAGGTGAAGGAAGCATGTGAAAGAGAACTATGGGACGGTGAGTGGTATATCAGAGGTTTTACTAAAAAAGGAACTAAAATCGGGACCAAAGAAAGCGAAGAGGGGAAAATATTTTTAAATGCCCAAAGCTGGGCAGTATATTCCGAAGTTGCTTCAACTGAACGGGCAAAAAAATGTATGGATGCCGTTGACAAATATCTTTTTTCCAAGTATGGTCTTCATCTTGTTTTGCCTGCTTACTCAAAAGCGGACGATGATATTGGTTACATTACCCGTGTTTACAAAGGTATTAAAGAAAACGCCTCTATATTTAGTCATCCAAATCCCTGGGCTGTGATTGCCGAATGTAAACTCGGACGTGGAAGCAGGGCAATGAAATTCTACGATGCTATACTACCCTTCAATCAAAACGATTTGATTGAGGTCCGTGAGGCAGAGCCATATTCTTATTGCCAGTTTGTTGTAGGTAAAGATCATGCGGACTATGGAAAAGCAAGACATTCCTGGTTAACCGGAACTGCAGGATGGTTTTATACAGCCGCTACAAAATATATTCTTGGAGTCCGTCCTACATATAATGGGTTGGTAATTGATCCTTGCATTCCATCAGGGTGGGAACAATTTGAAGTTAAAAGAAAATGGAGTGGGGCAACTTATAACATTAAAGTAAAAAACCCTGAAGGTGTTGAAAAAGGAGTGAAGAGCATTTCGCTGAATGGACAGAATATTGATGAAGTAATTCCAATTCAACCTGAGTGTTCTATTAATGAAGTTGAAGTAGTGATGGGAAAAAAAAGCTATCCCGATAGCAATCAGGTTTCAAGTTCAAGTCGAAAACGTAAACAAGTCCAGGTTTAAGAAAATATTCTAATTGGTAATATTAGCTAACAAGAAGGATTCTTGCATACACCGAATTACATAAAAAAGATATTGATAGTTGTTATAAGCTTTTCATCATTAGCTTTTGCACAAAAAGAAATTGTTGCTTATTACGGAGGCTTTCGTTCGGCGCATAATGGTTATCTCGTAAAAGATATAGAGAAAAAAGGGTTGGCTGATAAATTAACAGTTATAAATTATGCTTTTGCGACACCCATACCTGACTCCACAGGTAACATAATTCCTAAAATCAATTCATACTTTGCATACCAGGAAATTTACTCTGCAGAGATGAGTATCGATGGAATTGCTGATGATTCTACTCAATCATTACGTGGTAATTTCAATCAATTAATAAAGCTTAAGAAAAAATATCCTAATATTAAAGTTTTACTGTCAATTGGTGGATGGGGTGGCTCGAAGTACTTTTCCGACCTGGCACTTACCCCTGAGTCGAGAGAGAAGTTTGTCAATACTTGCATTGATATTTTTATTCTCGGCAATTTACCGGTTGAAAACAACGCAGGTGGTAAAGGTTCAGCAAAAAATGTTTTTGATGGTTTTGATTTAGATTGGGAATTCCCAATTAGCGGTGGTCCTGAGGGCACACATTATAATTCTAACGATAGGGAAAACCACACGGCACTGTTTGCATTATTCAGAGAAAAGTTGAATGCAATAGATCCAAAGTTGCTTTTAACTGCAGCGGTCTCCGCCAGATCATGGGAATTCTGGAAATACAATCTTAATAAAGATCAGGAGTATCTCGATTGGTTTAATGTTATGACATACGATTACCACGGTAGTTGGGAATCAAGAAGCGGACATCATACAAACTTATTGAGTTCCCCGGAAGACACCGATAGTAATAGAGAGTCTTTAGATTACACGGTAAAATATTTATTGGATTCTGCCGGGGTGGCTAATGATAAGATTGTTCCAGGTGCAGCTTTTTATGGAAAAGGATGGGTCGAAGTGAACTCTGTAAATTTCGGGCTCTACCAATCCGGGAAAACTGATACAACCAGATCGCGCATCAGATTTGAGAATTATTTAGACTTTTCAGATATCATTGAGGAAGGATACCAGTATTACTGGGATGATCTTGCGATGGCAGCATGGTTGTATAACCCGGATGTTAAAAAGTTTTGGACATACGATGATATCCGTTCAGTTGTATTAAAAGCACGTTATGTTGATGCTTATAATCTCAGGGGATTAATGTTTTGGGCAATTACCGGTGACGATTCAATGGGAACTCTGGTAAAATCTATATATAACAGGAACATGCCGGATATAGAAGTCCTTACCGATAAAGCAAATAATATTTTGCCGGCAATAGAAATAACTGAACCCAAAAACCATGATAATATTGTGGAAGGTTCTAATGTTATTATTATTACAAATGCATACGATACAGATGGAAGTATAGTAAAAGTAGAATTTTTTGTTGATGGGAAACCAATCGGCTATAATAGAATTGTTCCTTTTAGTTGGGCGTGGTTCAACGTTACACCTGGAAAACATGAAATTAAAGCTGTTGCTATAGATAATAACGGGGGTACTTCAATTTCTAAGCTTATTGAAATAAATGTTGTGGGTAATTAAGTTTTTAAAGGATTTTGAATAAGTGTTTGACAAAAGACTGAAATATTTATCAATTTAGTTTGTAGATGTTACATATTGTTTTGAAATGCAGAAATAGTTTGTATAAAGAATGTTAAAAAGAATTAATGAAGATTTCAAAGGATAAAAGACAACAGATTTTAGTCGATAAGGATCATCTGTCTATACACGAAATCTCAAAAAAATATAACCTTCCTAAATACGAAATAAAAAAAATCATAGATACTTCAGAAAAATCAATTCCGAAGTGGTTTTTTGTAGTATTGATTTTAGTCCCTGTTTTATTTTTTGTCTTGCTTGAGTTATCATTAAGAATTTTTAATTACGGTTACGACATACCCCAATGGGTTGATGCAGGAAGCGGGAAATATATTGTTAACCCCGAATTGGGTAAAAGATATTTTAGCAATGCACATAATATTCCTGCAACCAATGAAGATGTTTTTGACAAGCAAAAAGAAAAAAATGCATTCAGAATTTTTGTCTTAGGAGAAAGCAGTGCCGCAGGTTATCCATACATGCCTATGGGTTCCTTCTCGCGTTATATAAGAAACAGATTACAACTGGTATATCCCAACACTATTGTAGAAGTAATTAATTTAAGTATGACGGGAGTAAGCTCGTATACCTTATTAGATTTAGTTCCGGGTGTATTAGAGCAAAAGCCGGATTTAATTTTAATTTATACGGGGCATAATGAATTTTATGGTGCACTGGGTGTAGGCTCAATGGAATCTTTTGGTACTTCACGAAATATTGTTAACCTCATTTTGTATTTGAACAAATATAAAGTAACTCAATTAGTTCGTAGTTCCGTTACCTGGATTTCATCATTATTTGCATCTGAAAAAAAAGAGGATATTTCAGGTACATTAATGTCAAGGATGGCAAAGGACCAATATATTCCTTTAAATTCCGAGAAGTTTAATGCAGGTCTTGAACAGTTTGCCGGTAACCTCAGAGATATTTTAACCTTAGCTAAAGATAATGATGTCCCGGTAATTGTGGGTGACTTAGCAAGTAATTTAAAAGATCAAAAACCTTTTATTTCCATAAGTACACCAGGTTATAAAACGGCAAATCAGGTTTATGAAGAAGCTATACTTGAATTAAAAAATAACAATGTTCCAAAGGCAAAATCTCTTTTCAGACTGGCAAAAGATCTGGATGCATTACGATTTAGAGCTCCAGAGAAAATAAATACAATTATAAATAGCCTTTGTAAAGAATTTAACGAAGAGACTGTCCCTATAGATTCTTTATTTGACTTTATCAGCCCAAGTGGCATTGCTGGTAATAATCTTATGGTAGATCATCTTCATCCTAATCTTAAGGGATATCAGCTGATAGGAAAAGCCTTTTATGAAGTTATGGAAAAGTCTGGGAACCTTCCTAAAGCAGAAGAACCCAAAATTCCTTTTGTCATACAGGATAGTCTTACCGTAGCTAATTTTATGTTCACGGATCTTGATTCAACAATTGGAAATGGCATAATCACTTTATTAAAGAATGATTGGCCTTTTACTGAAAAAGGAAACAGTCAATCAACGAAAAATTTATTTAAACCGAAAAACTTTATAGATTCAATTGCAGTGGAATATATAGAAAAAAAAATTTCGTGGGCTGATGCTCATACAAATGCAGCAATCACATATCTCAAAAGAGACGACATGAACAATCATTTAAAGCATATGGATATTTTAATTTACCAATATCCTGTTTTAAAGGATTACAATACTGCTCTTAAATACTTATATGAAAAAAATAAAATAGACCCCCGTGATTTTACTGAAAAGAGGATCGGGGCAATCGCATTGTACAATAAGAAATATGATGATGCAATATATTATTTAAGTAAAAGTCTTCAAACAGATTCGGGCGATACACAGGTATTATATAATCTTGCTGCTGCATATTTTCAGAAAAACGATTTCAAAGCAGCGCTTAATAAAATTAACAAATGCTTGAATATTGATCCAAATTATCCTGGAGCTAATAATTTGAAACGACAGCTAAACCAACAGGACAACAAATAACTCATATTAACCGGATGGATATTGTATTTATAATAAGCTCTTTTTAGTGATATTCGGAATTGCTGCTTATTACTCGCGTATGACAGGTAAAAATACCGTGAGATGTTCAAACAATAAAACAAAATTTTTTAGAAAGAATAATTAATGCATTCAAAAGTAGAACAGAGATATTTAGAGAAATCAGGGAGAGAGATTTATTATCAACCGACAGAAAAGATTCCTATAATCCAGGTCAGTAATTTTCCGGAGCTTGGAAAGCTTACAGCATTAAGATTTATTGAGTGGGTACAGCAAAATCCCAACGGGGTAATTTCTCTTCCAACGGGTAAAACACCCGAACATTTTATTAAGTGGGTTGGAAAGATTATCAAAGATTGGGATAAGCCCGGGATTAAAGAAGAATTAGAAAAAGCCGGTATGGATGATAAGAAAAGACCTGTACTGGATAAATTGAGATTTGTTCAGATCGATGAATTTTATCCAATCGATTCTTTTCAGCACAACAGCTTCTATTATTATATACAGAAATATTATTTCAGCAATCTTAAGCTGAATAAAAAGCTTGCTCTTTTTATGAACATAAATGAAATAGGTACAGCAGAAAATCTTCCTCTCGATGAAATCTTTCCCGGTAAAGTTGTAGACCTTTCATTAAGGACAAGATATGCAAGTACACGGGCAGAGAGACTTCAGAAACAAACCATAGAAATTGTCGATGAATTCTGTACAAATTATGAAAAGAAAATCCGTGAGATGGGAGGTATCGGTTTTTTCCTTGGTGGAATCGGTCCGGATGGTCATATCGGTTTTAACATCAAGGGAAGCGATCATTATTCAACTACGCGGTTAATACAAACCAACTATGAGACACAGGCGGCAGCATCGACAGATCTTGGCGGAATCGAGATAGCCAGGAACAGGCTTGTGATCACAATCGGGTTGGAAACAATCACTTATAACAAAGAAGCAGTTGCAATAATTATTGCAGCAGGTGAGGCTAAAGCAAATATAGTGAGGGACTCGATAGAAAACTCCCCGACAAATCAATACCCTGCAACAGTATTGCAAAAACTAAAGAATGCGCGCTTCTATTTAACAAATGGAGCGGCATTAAGGCTTCTTGAAAGAAGATACAGGGATGTAGAAAAAGAAGAGAAGATTTCACAAATATCCATAGAGCGTGTTGTTATAAATCTTTGTGTGGCAAAAAATAAATCGCTACTTGAATTAACCGATGAAGATTTTAAATCGGACAGGTTTGGAAAACTTATTCTCAGGAAAACAAAAGGTTTTGCAGGTGAAATCGGTAAATCAATTTATGAAGAAATACTAAAAAGGTTTGAATATGGAATGAAGCTGTTTGATAATGAAGTGTTTCTACATTCGGGTCCACATCACGATGACATTATGCTTGGTTATCTTCCGTTTATAAATCACCTTGTACGTAATGCAAATAACAAACATTTTTTTGCAACACTAACAAGCGGTTTTACAGCGGTAACAAATTCTTATATGCTGTATTTGCTGAAGAATCTTAAAAATCTTCTGGCAAACAATGAATTCCGTGGAAGATTTTCCGGGCAGTATTTTGATCCCTCTTTTATTGAAGGAAAGAATCGTGATGTAAATTTATACCTGGATGGTTTGGCAGGACATAGTAAAACGGTTAAGGAAGAGGCAATCTCCCGGAGATTGTTAAGAAACATAATTGAAATCTATGAAGAGGATAATCTAAATTATCTTGAGGACAGGGTTGATGAACTGATAAATTATTTTTCAACACAGTATCCCGGGAAAAAAGATATTCCTCACGTTCAGAAATTAAAAGGAATGCTGCGCGAGTGGGAAGAAGAAATTGTCTGGAGATATTTCGGATTCAATTGCCCGAGCGTTCCCCATTTGCGTTTGGGTTTTTACCAGGGAGAAATATTTACGGAAACACCTGAGATCAACAGGGACATATTACCCATTCTTGAACTATTAAAAAAAGTCAAACCCACAATAGTAACAGTTGCATTGGATCCTGAGGGAAGCGGTCCCGATACTCACTACAAAGTAATGCAGGCAACAAGCGAAGCATTGAAGTTGTATGAGAAAGAGACTGGTAACCCGAATATAAAAGTTTGGGGATACAGGAATGTTTGGTATCGTTTTCATCCGGCAGAAGCGAATGTTTATGTCCCGGTAAGCCTGAACTCGATGGCAATCCTCGATAATATTTTTATGAACAGCTATGGCTCGCAAAAATCAGCCAGCTTTCCAAGCTATGAGTATGACGGAGCATTCAGCAGGCTGGCACAAAAAATACAGGTTGAACAGTATCAGGTTATAAGAACTTGTCTTGGTAAAGATTACTTTCTGACCCACGATGTTCCGAGGGTGAGGGCTGCTCACGGAATGGTATATTTAAAAGAATTAAGTCTGCAGGAGTTCTATATGCAATCAACCGAACTTAAGAAACTAACTGAAATTTTCGAATAATTAATATTTAGTATGTTGAAACTATTTTGTTTCTTTGGTGGAACCGGGCTAGTATAATTAATCTGAAGGATAAAAACTAAAGGTGGAAAAAGAAATTATATAAATAAAAAAAGCTGAAAACAATGAGTTTTCAGCTTCTGTAGTAGCGGGGGCAGGACTTGAACCTACAACCTTCGGGTTATGAGCCCGACGAGCTACCAATTGCTCCACCCCGCGATGTTTGGGCTCCAAATATAGTCATTCTGAAATGGCAAGTCAAATTTATGCGGGTTTTTCCGTTTATCGGGGAATGAATTACATTGATGTGCTGATATTTTTTAACCATCAATATTATTAAAGCTGGACGTTATTCCATCTATTACCTGAGAGCGAACATGTATCTCATTTAGTTTCTGAATGATTTGAAGAATAATCTTGCTCTTTTCATCAACAAGATCATTAA
The DNA here is from genome assembly GCA_001802795.1 of Ignavibacteria bacterium GWC2_36_12. Lineage (GTDB taxonomy): Bacteria > Bacteroidota > Ignavibacteria > Ignavibacteriales > Ignavibacteriaceae > RBG-16-34-14. The sequence goes on from MGZZ01000106.1 coordinate 14,951, forward strand.
TGAAATTTCTAACCTCGGGCATATTGCATTCTTCAAGCGTGCTCTTATAAAACATAACCATAGAGGTTTCTTTACGTAAAGCTTCATTTAACATTGCACATGTATTTTTGCAGGTATGTTGACAGTTAATTTGCTTTTCAACCATTGCAAGCCTCGTTTTGTAAACTGTTTTGATAGATCATTTTATGATAATTTAATATTTTAATTTCACTGAGATTTTTGGATGATTAACAAAAAACTTTTGCTTGCATCCCCTGATTTAATCAGTTCAATAGCTGTAGAGGAATTCAATATCGTTCCCTTACATAATTTTACTTTAATAAAAGGACAACATATATGCCATCATCAGGTAAGCGCATTTTTTACTAAATTGAGTCGGATTATGTAGATGGCATTATCATTTCCAAGAAGATTCCCTTCTTATTTTCGAGAAGAGTACTTAATAGTTGTACAATAATTTTTATATAAACCCATTGCAACCTATCTCATTAACCAACTAAATGTTTTTGTCATTTAATAATTAGCCCATAGGAATGTGATGACATTCCTCAAATTAAATACATTACTTGCCGAACACAAAAATTGAGTTTGTGGCATATTAACTCTTTTTGTTTCAATTGTTTATTGGAATTACCTATTAATAAGCTTATATTTACAACACATCAATTAATAAATAAAAAGGTGATTTATTGAACTCATTAACCAAAGCGTTAATAACTCTGGTTATGGTTTCACTGGTTGGGTTTACATATATGAGCGAAAATAAAAAAAGTAAAGAATCGGTTGAAAATTCTGAAACAACAATAAGTAATAATGAAGAAGAAGTATTATTGAATACTTCATTAGTTGATTATATAGACAAGGGAATGATGAAAGCATCCTGGTACGGTCCCAAATTCCATGGTAGAATAACTGCAAATGGAGAGTTGTTCGACCAGATGGCTTTAACAGCAGCCCACAAGAAACTTAAATTCGGGACCCTGCTAAGAATTACAAATCCTAAGAACGATAAGTCTGTTGTTGTTAGGATAAATGACAGGGGACCATATATTGCCGGCAGGCAGCTGGATCTTTCTAAAGCTGCAGCTTTGGAGCTTGGAATGATAGAAAAGGGAGTTTTAAAACTGAAAGTTGAAGAAATAACTTTAAAAGGTATTAACTTTCCGGTTATTGCGCTTAATTAGTTATAAAATTGCTTGAAAGCCTCCCAATTATCGGGAGGCTTTTTTGTTTTAAATCCCTGCAAGAAATTTGCATCGGGATTAATTAAATTTGAATCTTGTTATGTTTAAATCTTAAAAGGGAATCCCGGAAAAATGAAACTAAATCTTGGCTGCGGAAATGATATTAAACAGAACTTTGTCAATCTTGATATTGTGGATTATGGCGGGAATCAGGTTCATGACCTGAACTCTTTTCCTTATCCTTTTGAAGATAATACTTTTGATGAGGTTTTTGCTTCCCATGTTCTTGAACATTTAGATAGTTTTCATAAGACTATTACTGAGTTATACAGGATTTGTAAGCCGAATGCAACTATTGTTGTTTATGTACCATTCTTTCTTAATACAAAATACTTTGGGGAGCCCGATCACAAGATTCCTTTTTCAATAAGATCATTCGATAATTATGAATTTATCGGGGACCGGAAATTAAAATTTTACGAAAAATGGAAACTCAATCACAGAACAAATTATAAAGGAAAAGCTCAGTTTGAAGTGATAGTGAAAAGATTTATAACGTCACATTTTATTCCGCTCAAATGGATGGATGCTGTAGTTAATATTGAACCGGTTATTTATGAAAGGTTTTTTGCAGGAATTTTTTCTCCCGAGGAAGTCTACTTTAAATTGAGAGTTGTAAAATAAATCCTATCTTTTTGAGATCGCTTTCCACATCAAAGTTATCCACCCAAGAAGAAAAGAGACGCCGCCGAAAGGAGTAATAATAGTAAAAGATGTGTTGCCGGTTAGTGAGTATATATAAAGTGAAAAAGAAAAAAGAATAATTCCAATAGAAAAGTAGAAAGCAGAAGTATTAAAATCCTTAGAAGATGAAAACCCGATTGCAATTATTATTACAGAATGAATTAAGTGATATAAAATCCCCGTTTTATAGGCATCGTACAAATTTTCAGGTATCTTACCGGAAATAATATGAGCTCCGAAAGCGCCAAGTGCAACACCGGTAAATCCAAAGAATCCTCCTATAAAAATCCATTTTTTATAATGAGCCATTTTCCTCCTTTGTTAACAAAATTTTATTTATAAACATAGTAAATTGCGTTGAATAGTAAGACGAAAAATTGTTACATTTAAAAAATTTATTAAACAATATCATATAAAAAATGAAAAATCTACAAAAATTTATTCTTCCACTTTTGCTTATCATCATTATTGCAATAATATATTTTATCTATTTCTCTCCAAAAGAAGGATTGGGTTCTTTTAATGATTTTGATCCGAATAATAGTGCTGTAAAAGATATTCGTGTAATGCTAATTGTTGAGAGAGGAATTAACCAAACACCTGAAGGAGGTGCAGTATTTTTTGTTTCCGATAAAGATAACAATATACTACAGGTAAACGCAGATAAAATTCCTGCCGGACTTGAATCTGCCGAAATTATTATTCTGAAAGGACATCTTAGCCAGGGTAACGCTTTTCACGCACATGATGTTTTACTCGATTAAGTTATGAACAAATTCGAACTTGTTTCAAATTATAAACCTTCCGGCGATCAGCCAAAAGCAATAAAAGAGCTTATTGAAGGATTAAATCAGAAGGAAAAATACCAAACGCTTCTTGGTGTAACGGGAAGCGGAAAAACTTTTACAATCTCGAATGTAATTTCAGAGATAAACAAACCGACACTTGTTATTTCCCACAATAAAACTCTTGCGGCACAATTGTATTCCGAGTTTAAAGCTTTTTTTCCAAAGAACGCGGTCGAGTTCTTTATAAGCTACTATGATTACTACCAGCCGGAAGCTTACGTTGTATCGAGTGATGTTTACATTGAAAAAGATTTTTCAGTGAATGAAGAGATTGATCGGTTAAGGCTTAAAGCGACCACAGCACTAATTGAAGGCAGAAAGGACGTAATAGTTGTTGCCAGCGTGAGTTGTATTTACGGTATTGGGGCACCGAGCGAGTTTGCAAATCAAATTATCTTTTTAAGAAAAGGAGAAAATATATCGAAGAAAAAACTTCTACGTAATTTGATTGAAATACATTATGTAAGAAATGATGCGGATTTTAGCAGGGGAACTTTCAGGGCAAGAGGGGATGTCGTAGAAATAATTCCTGCTTATCAATATGAGGAAGCAATAAGAGCAGAGTTCTGGGATAATGAAATTGAAAAGCTTTCGATCATTGACTCAATTACAGGCGAGGTTATTAAAGAAATAGATTCGGCACCAATTTACCCGGCAAAGTATTTTGTTACTAACCGTGACCAGGTTCAGAAAGCAATTTATAATATTGAAAAAGAGCTTGAAGAAAGATTGAAATATTTCCATTCACAGGAAAAATATCTCGAAGCCCAGCGTCTTGAACAGAGAACAAAGTTTGATATTGAAATGATGAAAGAACTCGGTTATTGCTCTGGGATTGAAAATTATTCAAGACATATGGATGGGCGTCTACAGGGATCAAGACCTTATAACCTTTTCGATTATTTTCCAAAGGATTTTCTGCTGGTTATTGACGAATCGCACGTTACCGTTCCACAGATAAGAGGAATGTATAATGGGGACCGCGCAAGAAAAGAAACCTTGGTAGAATATGGATTCAGGCTTCCTTCAGCTCTTGATAACCGCCCGATGACCTTTAATGAGTTTGAGAATATGCTTAACCAGGTAATTTTTGTTAGTGCCACACCGGCGGATTTTGAGTTAGAAAAAAGCGGAGGAGTAATTGTTGAACAAATTATTCGCCCTACGGGTTTGCTTGATCCCGAAATCCTGATTAGACCAGTGAAGGGACAAATAGATAACCTTATCGGGGAAATAAGAGAAAGAGCCGTTATAAAAGAAAGGGTGCTGGTTACAACCCTGACTAAAAAAATGGCCGAAGACCTTTCCGATTATCTGGATAAGATTGGAATTCTTGTAAGGTATATTCATAGTGATATTGATGCGCTTGAGAGGGTTGAAATACTTAGAGATTTAAGATTAGGAGACTTCGATGTTCTTGTGGGGGTAAATTTATTGAGAGAAGGTCTCGATCTACCCGAGGTTTCTCTCGTTGCAATTATCGATGCCGACAAGGAAGGCTTCCTGAGAAGTGAAAGATCTTTAATGCAGACAGCAGGAAGAACGGCAAGAAATGTTAACGGTAAAGTTATTATGTATGCCGATATTGTTACCGACTCTATGCGTAAGATGATTAACGAAACAAACCGAAGAAGAAAACTGCAGACTGAGTATAACGAGGAACATAATATATCTCCTAAAACTATTTATAAAAGTATGGAAGAAATTCTTGCTTCAACATCTATAGCAGATGTTAGAAAAAAAGAAGCAAAGGAAACATTCTCATTTTCAAAAGTCGCTGAACCTGTTTTGAAATATATGAGCAATGATCAAAAGGAAGATTTAATTATTCAGTTGAACGAGCAAATGCACCAGGCTGCAAAAGACCTTGAGTTTGAAAGGGCTGCTGCCCTGAGAGATGAAGTAAACAGGCTTAAGAAAATGCTAAAGAGTAACTAAAGCCACAAAGAAAAAATCGTATGAGTATGTGATAATCCTAATTAAACAGCCTTGGTTTTTCCCTTTAACATTTGCCATAGTGTCTGAAAAATAATCTGAATATCCAGCCAGAAGGACCAGTTTTCAATATACCAAAGATCATACTCTATTCTTTTTATTGTGCGCCTTCTGTTTTCTTCCTCATCTTCAAGGTCACCTCTTAAGCCGTGAATTTGAGCCCATCCTGTAATGCCGGGTTTTACATTATGCCTTAATTTTATTTCCTCAACAATTTTACCGTACTTGTCGTCATAAGGTATTGCGTGAGGTCTCGGACCCACCACTGACATTTCTCCCTTAAGAACATTAATGAATTGAGGAAGTTCATCTATGTTTGACATTCTCAGTAGTTTGCCAACGGAGGTTACGCGCGGATCATTCTTGGTAACGGGTTGAAAATCTGTGTTTGTGGATTTATCCTCATACAAAGTTCTGAATTTATAGCATCTGAATTTTTTGTTCCTGGCACCAATTCTCTCCTGTACAAAAAATATCGGTCCTCCGGAACTTAGCTTGACTATTATTGTTATTACGGGAATTAAAATAGAGAGCAAAAAAATCGTTATCAGCAAAGAAAAAATAATATCAAAGCCTCGCTTTATAAATCTCCACTGAACTTCATCGAGTGGTTCGTTCCTTGAAGTAATGACGGGGAAATTGCCGATCATACTTACTTGAAAACGATTTGAAATAAATCTGAAATAATCAGGAATAATATGTGTTCTAACTGCGTTCCTGTTGCAAATTCTAATAATATTATCCAAAAGAACATTGTCTTTTTCAGGCAAAGCAATTATGACTTCGTTAATTTTTTCAGATATTATAAAATCTTCAAGCTGGTCATAGCTGCCGAGTATTTCTTCTCCGCCTGTATTCCCGTTGTTAAGAAAACCGCTAAACCTGTATCCGAAGTCAGGGTTTTCATTCAAAAGATTTTTAAAATTTGTAGCAACTTCTCCCGAGCCTACAATTAATATATTCCTGATATTAAATCCTTTTTCTCTTAGCTTTCTTAATAATAATTTGAATGAGAAAAATCTTATGCTTATAAAACAGAAAAGAATGACAGAATAGTAAACGATAAAATTTCTTGTGAAAAGGTCTTCTTTAACTATGAAGATGAAGATAATTGAAGTAAAAATCTGTACGGCTATACTTTTAATTATGTCGATTATGTGGAATGCAAATAATCTTGAACCGATCTGTTCATAAAAGTTTGTTACACTTGTAAAGAAATACCAAACAAAGTTCAACCCGATCTGAAGCACAAACATTCGGTTCCTGTCGAGCAATATATCCAACGACTGGGCAAGGACAGCAGCGATAACAAAAGCGATGTTCAGCAAAATCAGGTCACTAAATAATCGTGCGAAATAAATTGATTTTTTATTTACAATCATTTTTTATCTAAATATTAATTCCCGAAGAATTTTTCCGATTTGATGCTTACAAAATCTATAATTTTTTTTTCAAATATGTCTCTGCCGAACTGTTGAGCGTGATCAGAAATAATTTTATAATCAAACAGACTTTCTTTTTCTTCAAATTCAGCTATTGCATTTTTAATACTCTCAGTTGTTTGCGATTCGAATAAAATTCCAGTTAAGTTGTTTACTACAGTCTCCGCAGTTCCTCCTTTATTTAACGCAATTACGGGAGTCCCGCAAGCCATTGCTTCAACCACAGTAATGCCGAAATCCTCTTCTGCAGCAAAAACAAATGCCTTGGCTTGTTGCATCAAAGCTTTTAAATCTTCATCTTCTTTATATCCTAAAAACTCAATATTAGATGATGCATTCATTTTTATTTTCGCAAGTTCTGGTCCGTTTCCAACTACTTTTAGTTTTCTATTTTTCATATTTGAAAAAGCCTCTACGACAAGATCAACTCTTTTATAAGGGACCATTCTTGAAGCCGTTAAATAAAAATCTTTTTTTTCTGTTACACAATTAAACTTGCTTACGTCAACAGGCGGATAAATTACTATTGAGTCCCTGTTGTATATCCTTTTTAATTTTTCCGAAATGAATTTTGAATTTGCAATCAGAAAATTGGGGCGTGAAGCAGTTTTCAAATCCCATTCTCTTAAATAATGGATTACCGATCTCGCTAAAAAACCTTTTGGTCCCCCGGAAATATTTGCGTGGCTCAGATAAAGTTCGGCGTTATCCCACGCGTATCTCATTGGTGAATGACAATAGCTTATATGAAGCTGATCAGGTTTTGTTATCACACCTTTAGTAACAGAGTGGGAGCTTGATATGATCAAATCATATTTTGAAAGATCAAGTCTTTCGATAGCAGAAGGGAAAAAAGGAAGATAATTGCGGTGCTTATTTCTTGCAAACGGAAATTTTTGAACAAGTGATGTTTTTGCGAATTTTCCTTTCAGGATTATGTTTCGCTGTTTCTCGTCCAGAAAATCCACGAGGGCAAAAACGTCTGCATCTCGCCATATATTTGTAAAAGATTCAACGACCTTTTCAGAACCGGCGTAATTCACAAACCATTCGTGAACAATAGCTGCTTTAAGATTTTCTTTCATAACAGAATTTTATTTTGCAAGTGTATCATTAATAGCAGATATAAGCTTTTCAGAAAAATGTTCCTTGCTGTATTTCTCTGCAATCTTATAACCTTTCAGTAGTAATTCGTTTTGTAAATCCTTATTCTTTATTAATAATTCAATGTTGCCGACAAGCTCTTTAACATTTTGCGGGCTAAAGTATAGTGCAGCGTCGCCGCATACTTCCGGAATTGACGCAGTATTACTGGCTATTACCGGGCAGCTACAAATCATTGCTTCTACAGGTGGCAATCCAAATCCTTCGTAAACCGACGGGAAAACCAGGCATTTAGCACTCTTGTAAACTGAAGGGAGTTCATCGTTATCTATGTATTCTATTGTGTGTATTTTATTCTCTAAACCGGGATACTTTAGTAATTCTAATTTTTGAAGTAGCTGGTTCAGGGTTGCACCAACTATAACCAATTTTATGTCCGGGTATAAATCTTTCAAGGTTTTCATTGCCCTAATAACAACATCTATATTTTTATGTGGTTTCATATTTCCAACAAAAAGAAGATAGTTATCGGGCAAATTATATTTTAACCGGATTCTTTTTAGCGACTCATCATCAATTTTATTTTTTAGTTCATTTCCATCCAATCCGCAATAAGTAATAGTTATATCTTTCTTCTGCGTGTTTGCGTATTTGCTTATTTCACTTTTTGAAAATCCGGATACGGTTATAATTTTATCCGACTTTTTTATTGCTACGTTTATCATGTATTTAGCATACATTCTCTTAACAAACGAAATTTTATTAAACTTTGTAAGGTGATTTACATCGTGAATTATTACTATTCTTCTTAAAGCTTTTATCTTTTTTAAAGGCACATTATAATGGGGAGATATAAAAAGGTCGCAGGGAGGAATTTTTTTTGGCAATTCCATCTGCTCACTTAATGAGTAAATCGGGCTGTTTGCTGTTATAGTTTTTACTTTCTTTGACCAGGGAAAGGAATTCAAAATATCATAATTACCGAGCAAAGTTAAATTGTAATTATCTGCAATTGCAGCAATCATGTTCTTAGTATAAGTACCGATACCTGAATGTTTAATCATTCTGGCATCTATTGTAAGATTGTATTTCATCCGACGATTTAGACTAATTTTCTCTGGAATGAATTATATTTGTACTCAACATATATTTTATAGTAACCAGATATACCGACTTCAAAAATATGAACTAACAGGTAGAAACACTAAAGGATTAAGATAATATTCAATCAAAAACACCCGATATTTATAGATGAAAATTTCTGTTGTTACTCCCACATTTAATTCTGAGAAAACTATAGCTGGGAATATCCAGTCAATTATAAGCCAGGCATACAAAGATTTTGAGCACATCATCATTGATAATCTTAGTACTGATAAGACAATTGAATTAGCGAAGAATTATTACTTATCTGCGGGGATGATTGATAGGCTAATTATAATTTCTGAAAAAGATAATGGAATTTCCGATGCTTTTAATAAAGGAATTAAGACAGCATCAGGAGAAATAATTGCTATTCTGAACAGTGACGATGTTTATTTTAACAACCGCGTATTTGAAAAAGTTGCAGCTTTATTTGAAGATAAGGAAATACTTTTTGTGCACGGGGATATTTATTTTGATGACGATGTCTACGGTTCAAATATCAGGAAACCTTTGCTTTGCCCGGTAACAACAGCAATGCCGTATAATCATCCTTCTATGTTTTTGAGGAGAGAGGTATATGAAAGATTCGGTTTTTACGATGCTTCATACGAATATGCAATGGATTATGAATTTATTATAAGGATTGAAAAAGCTTTACCGGGCTTCAGCAAAAAAGGGAAATATTATTCGGAACAGCCGCTCGCAATTATGAATTCCGGTGGCGCTTCATGGATAAATGAGTTTAAGTCTATTGAAGAATCAAAACGGGCTTTAAAAAAATATGGCTTCTGGAATCTTTCTGCAAGGGAAAATTATTTGTTGAGGGTTTTTCGCACACAACTTAAAAAGTATTTTTCCCTGTTAAATCTAAATAAACTTGTAAAATACTGGAGGAATAAAAAGTGGGGCAATTAAGCATGTGCAAAAAAACTTTTTATTCTCCTTCCTAATCTTCTATGCAAACTAAATAAAATATAATTCTCCTCTTCATAAATATCTGCTTCTAAATTTCTCATAACAAAATCCGGGTGTTTTAAAGGGAAATGAATCTCTTTAACAGGAATGTTTGAAGCCTTGTTATTTTTGTTATCAGTGTGGGAAGCTCCTGTTCCAAAGCCGATATTCGATACTAAATTTACTTCCGGTAAAATGCTAAAACCCTGGTTTATCCAGCAGGCAAAGAGAAACTGAAAATCCCACGTGTTTATTTTATGGTTATATATTCTTCGAAACTCTTCTTTCCAGTGAGTAACAGCTTTTTTATTTGAAAGCCAGTAATCCAGGTATTTACTTTTCCTGATAGCAGGCCATAATTTCATTTCTACATCGTATTTTCGCCACGCTCTTTTCCATGAAGCCCATCCCCAGATGTGGCTATAAGATGAAAAGTAATAGCTATTCTCAGTAACTTTTCTTCCATCCTGGAAATTATCTCCTGAGATCATCATTATTCTTTCATCATTCCGGTAGTATGCTAAAAGTTCCTGGCAATAACGGAAAAAAGATTGGTGTGGGAGACAGTCATCTTCCAGGAAAATAGCTTCTTCAGAGTTATCAAAAACCCATGTTATGCCTGATGAAACTCTTTGCTTGCATCCTAAATTAATGTCCGAGTAATTTTTCAGCACTTCGCAGTCCCAGTCTACGGTATCAATGATTTTTCTTGCTGCTGTACAACCTTCCAAATCTTGTTGATTGTTCGATCTGGGACCATCAGCCACAACAAAAAGTTTTTTAGGACGCGCTTTTTTTATTTCTTCAAAAACTTTTATGGTAGTTTCGGGTCTGTTAAAAATTAAGAAGGCAACCGGTGTATTTAGTATAAAATTACTCAAATTTATTTTTTCAGATTGTCCTTAAAGATACATGTATTTATTGTTTTAGCATATAAGGAGTAATTCAAAGCAGATAGAAATATATAGGTATTATCAGAAATTATCTCTTCAAATTTTCCTTTGCCAAAACATTCAACCACAACGAACTTAGGTCTGAACTTCTGCCAGTCATTTGAAGTAAGAACTTCGAGATCAAAACCTTCAACGTCGACTGAAAGGAAATCGATTTCTCTATTTGAAGGCATGTGTTCAGTCAAAATATCGGCAAGTGTCTCTGTTTGAACTTTTATTTCTCCGGTAAGTTTATTCTTTTTTTCAGCAAGTCTTTGTTTAGCAAGATCTTTATCTAAAGTGTTTAATGCAGGCTCTTCAAACATATAAAAAGTTAATTCTCCGGCTTCGTTTGAGACAGCAGCTTCGACATTAATATCTCTTTTCCGTAATATATTAAATTGTTTCATGCTTCCGGGTGCGGCGTCAATATTTATTCCGATCCAGTTTCTTTTATAGAAGTAATATGTGTTGGAAAATTTTTGGGGATGGTGAGCACCAACATCGACATAAAAACCAGGCTTACTGTTTTCAAAAATTTTTCTCAACAGCATGTCCTCGCCTTCCTGGGAAAAAGATTCAACCCAGTATCGTTCAAATAAAAGATTCAATCTCGAAAAAAATGTTTTCACTAAGTATAGAATTCTATCCATTTTAGCTGCGGAAATATTTTGTTTTGCTCATTTAATATAAGAACACAGGCTTTTTTATACTATTAAAATATGGGAGTTATTAGGAATTTGCATGCCGATGAAATGGAAATTTTGGTAAATTGTATTCATAAAAAAGAGCAAAAGTGATGATAAAGAGGATTTTGCTGAAACTGTTTAAGAAGCTTAAACGTTATTTTACAAACGATATCATTGGCAGCATTGAAACAAATTCAATATTACTTGCGCAAATTCACATTAACAGGGTTAAGGAATTATGATTTGATGGCTCAGAATGCTTTCATTACAAAAGAAAATATAAATGACCTTATTTCAACGGTAGGTATTACCGGTGAAATAGGCTTACTGAATATAGATATAGATGTAAACGATTTTGGGTTTATCATAAGTTCTTTAACTCCTGATGGTATTCAAAATTCAATTGAAGAAATAAAAGAATTAAATAACGAAGAGTTAAAAAGGGAAAGTTTATTGTGTGCAAGCTATATAGAGAGAAATAATTCTTTAGAAAGTTTTTCAAAAGGTATCGGGGATCATTTACAAACAATACTTCAAAAACATGATTTGTAAAATCTGTGGCAGTGAAGTAGAAAAAAGTTTTGATGTTAAAGTTATGCATAAGCATGATGCAGAATACTTTCATTGTGGTAAATGCGGATTGTTGTTTGCAGGTAATCCTTACTGGCTTAATGAAGCATATAAAAGTGCAATAAACATTTCGGATACAGGTATAATGAGCAGAAATATCCACTTTTCAAAAGTGGTTTCTGTACTTATTTATTTTTTATTCAATAAGAATGGAAGATTTGTTGATTATGCCGGAGGGTATGGGATTTTTACGAGATTGATGAGAGATATGGGCTTCGACTTTTATTGGACAGATCCTTATTGCGAAAATTTTTTAGCGAGAGGATTTGAATACAATCAATCATTAAAGGGAAATATAAACTTAATTACAGCCTTCGAAGTATTTGAACATTTAGCAAATCCATTGAATGAAATAGAAAAGATGCTTGAAATATCCGACAACATTGTATTATCAACTGTTCTGCTGCCTTATCCTATTCCTCAGGCGGGAGAGTGGTGGTATTATGGTTTTGATCACGGACAGCATATTTCCTTTTATTCGGAGAAGACCCTAAAAGAAATCTCCAGAAGATTCGGGTTATATTATTATACGTTTTATGATACAATATTGATTGGTAAGAAAAAGCTAAATAGAAATAAAATTAACATTCTTCTCAGAATTCCCGCCGAGCTTTTATTTCGCTTTGTAAAAAATAAAGTTGTATCAAAAACAAATTCAGATTTTGAGTTTATAAAAAAGATTAATACTTAAGATGGAAGACTACACCGATTATTTTAACTATAGAAATATTGATGCTGAATTCTATTCAGATTACGAGTTACCTAAATATTTGTCAAAAGTTTTGCCGCGTAATAAAAATGCAACAATTCTAGATATAGGTTGCGGTTTTGGAATGACCTTGTCGGCCCTTATAAAAGAGGGATATAAAAATGTAAGAGGGATTGATATTTCTGAAAAGGCTGTAAAATTTTGTAATGATAAAGGACTTGATGTTGAGAAGAGCAATATACTGGATTATTGTGATGCAGCTAAAGAGGATTATGATTTTATAATTATGAGTCACGTTTTAGAGCATGTTGAAAAATCACAGATTATAATTACTCTTAAGAATATTAAGATGCACTTATTGAATAGTGAAGGCAATCTTTGCATTATGGTTCCAAATGCCCAATCCAATACGGGAAGTTACTGGGCATACGAGGATTTCACACATAGTACTTTATTTACAACGGGGAGCATAATTTATGTTCTAAAAGCTGCAGGATTTAATCTTATCAAATTTCTTGATCCTAAAGGAATTGAAAATTCCGCCTTTACTAGAAGAATATTTAAAGAATTTTTTATGAGCATATATAAATTCAAGAAAAATTTCTGGAATAAAATTACTTCAAGCTCCTATCACAAACCCAGCCCGGATATTTTTACATTTGATCTTAAGGTTTTAGCTGGCGTAAAGAAATAGAACTGTATGCTTAAACTTTACCGGATAAAAATTCTAAATCTCTTATGCTATCAAGCACTACAGCTAATTAATCTTTTCTTGAATAGAAAAAAAATAGAATATCAGCATAATAAATTGTTAATTATACGCCTCGATTCAATCGGGGATTATATGCTGTTCAGGAATTTTATCGGGGAAATTAAGAAGAGCAAAAAATATCGTGATTATACTGTTACTTTATGTGGAAATATTTTATGGAAAGATATTGCAGAAAGTTTTGATAAAGAAGTCGTAAATGATTTCATCTGGATCGACAGGCGAAAATTTTACGGAAATATTTTTTATAAATATAAAATAATGAGGTCGATTAGAGAAAAAGGTTTTGAAATTGTAATTGATCCCACTTTTTCCCGCGAAATACTTTACGGAGATAGTATAGTGAAAGTATCTGGCGCAAAGGAAAAAATTGGTAGCACCGGCTCACCCGATTCTCATTCAAAATGGAAGAGAAATTTATTGACTGACAAGTATTACACAAAATTAATTTCGTCAAGCAAAGCGAATCTTTTTGAGTTCAACAGGAATAAAGAATTTTTTGAACGGGTTCTCAATGAGAAGATAGAAATAGAGAAACCTTTTATAGATAGTTCCAAAATCTTTTCTGATAAAATACCGGTTTCAGAGTATTATATAGTTATTTTCCCCGGGGCAAAACATTTGAAGAGAAGGTGGAGCGTCGACAGCTTTGCGGAAGTTTCAGGCTTTATTTTAAATGAATATAATTTAGGTATTGTTATTGCTGGTTCGGAGGAGGATTACCAACTCGCCGAACAAATAATTTTTAAGACAAGGGCAAACAAGTGTCTAAATATGACAGGCAAAACTAAATTGAATGAACTTGCTAAGTTAATTTCGAATGCCACCTTATTGATTTCAAACGACACAGGAGCTGTTCACATTGCTGCAGCAGTAAATAGTTCATTCATTTGTATTTCAAACGGCAACCATTTCGGCAGATTCCATCCTTATCCTAAGGAGATATTCGATAAAGCTTATTATATTTATCCGCCGGAGATTATGAATAATCAGGATAATATTGAATTGCTGAAAAACAAGTATCGTTTCAGTTCCGAGCTGGATATAAATGAAATAAAACCTGGAACGGTTAAAGAAACAATCAAAAAGATTTTAGGATAATTATGAAGATTTCTTCTATCATAATCGCAAAAGATGAAGAAAAAAATATCGGCAGATGTATTCAAAGCCAGGTTGATTGTATTGACGAAATAATTGTTCTGGTCGATGAGCACTCAAAAGATTCTACACTTCAAATAGTCAAATCTTTCTCCACGGTGAAATATGAAATTGTGAAATGGCAGGGGTTTTCTGCAACAAAAAAATATGCGGTCACTCTTACTTCAAATGATTGGATATTTTGGATAGATGCGGATGAAGTTTTGACCCCCGGGCTTTCTAAGGAGTTGATTGAATTTAAAAAATCAGAAGCAGAATGTGATTCATATTCATTCCCGAGAAAAGCCAATTTTCTTGGAAGGTGGATTTTGCACAGTGGGTGGTATCCCGGGCGAGTTACACGACTTTTTAACAAAAATAAAATTACTTTTAGCGATAATGATGTACATGAGCATCTTATTATAAAAGGAAAAGTTGGTGCATTTAAAAATGATATAGAACATTATACCGATCCGGATATAAAACATTATTTCGAGAAATTTAATAGATATACAACTCTCGCTGCAGAAGAGCTGGATAAAAAGAGAAAAGCATTTAGGGTTTCCGATCTCGTTATCAGACCTATAGTTATTTTTATCAAAATGTTTATAATAAAAAGAGGTTTTCTCGACGGGATCCAGGGATTTATTCTGGCTGTATTTTCTTCGGCGTATGTTTTTACAAAATATTGTAAGTTGTGGGAAAGAAAAATTACAGGTGGAGGAAATTATGGAACATAATACAAATGAAATTCTTTTTTTGCAGCTTGTAATGCAGAATCAACAGATTGCAATAATGTCTATGGGTAAGCTAAAGCATCCGGTAACCGATAAGATTGAACGAAATCTCGAGCTTGCAAAAATTTCAATAGATACTCTCGATATGTTAAAAGTAAAGACAAAAGGAAATCTTTCCGAATACGAGGAAAAATTTCTCGATGAAGTTATACGTGAATTAAAGTTGAATTATGTGGAAGAAGTGAATAAAGATCAGGGGAAAGGAGAGAAGGAGATGGGTGAAAAAGAAAATAATGAAGAAAAAAAAGAAGAAAAGTGAACAGG
>MGZZ01000107.1 GCA_001802795.1 Ignavibacteria bacterium GWC2_36_12
AAGAAGCGAAACCAGGCTAAGAACTTTCAGGAACTGTATCTTAAATATTAAAACAAATCTTATTTATAATAATGGCACACTCCCATTCCAGATGTTTCATTCATTGCCCGGCAATATCGACGCCGTTTCGGGTAGCTATACATTCAGAACATTAAAGTATAACGAAATACTCGGCGACAGGATTGTAACAATAATGATTGAACATTTTTTCGGTAATGAATTATTCAGATGGCTCCAGGTGCCCGGGCTAAAGGATTGGGATATTATTCTCGATTCCTTTTTTAATATAGCCTATACAGATATAAGTAATAAGAGTAAAACGATTTTAAATTATTCACTGCAAACCTTTAAAAATCCTTTTTACGAAATTGGTTTCGGAATTGGGCATGCTTTGCTTCCTCTTACCATCGAGTTTGCATGGAAATTAAATCATAAAGATGTTAACAACTTTAGAGTAAGCATTAATTCTTTCATTGTTAATTGATATTGAAGAGCCGAAGTATTTTAAAAAACAAAAGCGCTCAAACGAGCGCTCAAAAGGATTGAAGAAGGGCCAAATATTTAATTATTTCTTTGGTTTTGCCTCGCTAACAATAATGTTACGGCCGCTTAATTCGGAACCGTTAAGTGCCTGAATTGCATTATTGGCATCGGTTTCATTTTCCATTTCAACAAAACCGAATCCTCTTGATTTACCGGTCTCACGATCGGTAATAACTTTAGCAGAAACAACTTTGCCATGAGCTTCAAAAGCTGATTTCAGGGCTTCATCATTAACTGCCCAGGGGAGACTCCCGACGAACAATTTGGTACTCACTTACTTACCTCTAACGAATAATTACACAAAAAATAAAAGCGGTCACTAAAACCGCCTAAATAAAATAGTATTATTAATTAAAAAAACAAAAGAAAAATTATCTATTTTGATAAGCAGGCTCTTCTTATTTAATCGCATTATTTATTGCTTCTGTCAAGCTTTCAACGCCCAGTATCTTCATTGATGAATTAATCTTCAGGCTCTTCATATTGTTTTGCGGTATTATAATCTTTTCGAAACCTAATTTTTGTGCTTCCTGTATTCTTTTTTCGATGTGACCCACGCTTCTTACCTCGCCCCCCAGCCCCACTTCTCCGATTAAAACTGTTTTACCGGCAACAACCTTATCAGTTAAGCTTGATGCAATGCTGCAGCATACAGCAAGGTCAACTGCCGGTTCGGTTATTTTTACACCGCCAGCCATGTTAAGAAATACATTGCTTGCAGAAAGCCTGAGCCCGCTCCTTTTTTCGAGAACGGCTAGTAGAATAGAAAGCCTTCTGTAATCAAATCCGGTAGCAACTCTTTGAGGATTACCAAAGCTCGATGGAGTAACGAGCGCCTGTACTTCGAGGAGGATTGGTCTCGTCCCTTCAATGCTTGCCGTTATAGCAGAACCGGAAATATCTTTCTCTCTTTCGCTTAAAAATAGTTCGCTCGGATTTTTTACTTCGGTCAGTCCCTCTTCATGCATTTCAAAGATTCCAATTTCGTTAGTACTTCCAAACCGGTTTTTTTCTGCTCTTAAAATTCTGAATGAATGATGAGCTTCTCCTTCAAACTGAATTACAGTATCTACCATGTGTTCGAGAACTTTTGGTCCTGCAATAAATCCTTCTTTAGTTACATGCCCGACAATAAGAACCGAGACCTGGTTCCTCTTCGCCATTTCCATTAATTGGGAAGTACACTCTCTTATTTGTGTTATCGTACCGGGGGAATTATCGAGATCACTTCTGTACATAGTTTGAATGGAGTCAATAATTACTAACGATGGTGCCAGGGAATTAATGGAAGCGATGATAATATTTAAATCCGTTTCCGAAAGGACGAAAAAGTTATCGGATTTTATTTTAAGTCTTTCAGCTCTTGATTTAATTTGTGCGGTTGATTCTTCCCCGGTAACATAAAGAACCTTATCATTAATTCTGGATGCTGCTTGCATCGCCAGTGTAGACTTACCGATTCCCGGGTCGCCACCTAAAAGAATAACCGAACCGGGAATAAAACCGCCGCCCAAAACCCTGTCCAATTCTCCTATCCCCGTGGTTATCCTGTTTTTTTCTACTCCTTCAATCTCATCTATCTTTTTAATATTTAGTATCCCTTTATATGCAGTTGGTTTTCTTTTATTGGTTTCTATAATTTCTTCAGTAAAAGTATTCCAGCTATCGCACTCAGGGCATTTGCCCAACCACCGGAGCGATTCATAACCGCAGTTTGAACAAATATATTTTATACGAGTTTTAGACATTTGACCCATTTAATCAAGCTGAACTTGTTTCAGCTTCTACTGATTTAAGAAGATCCGAAACAAGCCTGTCTGCCGACAGGCAGGTTCGGAATGACACGATATTTACAAAAATTTTGAAACTACTTTTTCAACTTCACTTAGAGCTAAAGGAATTTTTGATACATCTTTACCCCCGGCAGTTGCAAGATGCGGTCTTCCGCCGCCGCCGCCGTCTACAAGTTTTGCAAGTTCCCCAACTATCTTTCCGGCACTTAATTTTCTTTCTTTTATAAGATCATCTGTTACAACGCAAACGATTACCACTTTATTATCAAGTACTGAAAATAAAACTCCAACTGAACCCTTGGTTTTTTCTCTCAATTCATCGCCGAGCGATTTAATCTCATCATTGTTTTCTGCTGAGACTTGAGCCTTATAAATTTTAATTCCGTTTACTTCTTTAGGATTTTTAAGAACAGTTGAAATTTGCTCTTTCTTTTCTTCGAGCTTCCACCCGGAAAGCGCCTTTTCGAGTTTCTTTTTTTCATCAAGAAGTTCTGCAATTTTTTCATCTGAGGAACGTAAATGTTCAAACTGCGATTCTATAAATCTTTCGACTCCCGATCCTGTTACAGCTTCAATTCTTCGCACTCCGCTTGCTGTAGAAGATTCACTTATAATTTTTAACAAACCTATTTGAGAAGAATTTTTTACGTGTGTTCCACCACAGAATTCTTTTGTAAATTCTCCGAACTGCACGACATTAACTTTGTCACCATACTTGTCACCAAAAAACATAAGCGCGCCCATTTTTTTTGCTTCATCAAAGGGGATATTACGATGATGCTGCAACTCATAATTTTTTCTTAGTTCTTCATTGACAAGCGATTCGATCTCTTTAAGCTGGGTCTCTTCCACTTTAGAGAAGTGAGTAAAGTCGAAACGAAGCCTGTCGGGACCAACATAAGAACCAGCCTGGTGAACATGAGTTCCGAGTATATTTCTTAAAGCTGCATGAAGAAAATGTGTGGCGGTATGATTTCTCATTATATCCCATCTTCGCTTTTCATCAACCTGTGCAAGAACTTTTTTGCCTGCAGCGAGAGGTTTATTCTTTTCGTTTTCGAGTACGTGCACAGTTTTATTATCAACCTTTGTTACATCGACTACATTTAAAGGAGTTGTTTCCAGGATTAAATAACCTAGGTCATCAATCTGTCCGCCTGCTTCAACATAAAATGGAGTTTTATTAAGGATAACAAGATCATTTCCACCTGCCTTGCCGTCAGGCAGGTTTTCTCTTTTATAACCGATAATTTTAGCTTCAGATTTTAATTCTTCGTAGCCGGTAAATTCCGTCCTTGCAGAATCGGAAATTTCAAATGACGAGAGATCATTTAAGACAATATTAACGGAA
This sequence comes from Ignavibacteria bacterium GWC2_36_12, assembly GCA_001802795.1. Lineage (GTDB taxonomy): Bacteria > Bacteroidota > Ignavibacteria > Ignavibacteriales > Ignavibacteriaceae > RBG-16-34-14. Next base: position 3,688 of record MGZZ01000107.1, read on the forward strand.
GTGAATTTATCTTTTGCGGCTTCTCTCCCTTTTTGCCTTTGCTCTTCCATCAATTTGTTAAATCCATCTTCATCAATAAAAAAGCCTTTTTCACGAGCCATAACATTCGTCAAATCAACTGGGAAACCGTAAGTATCATGTAATTTAAAGACATCCTCTTTAGGGATAATAACACTTCCCTTTACATATTTGTTAAGAAATTCTTTGTCAATTTCTTTTAGATTTGTTTTATCAATCGTTACACCATTCATTTGATTAATTATTATTTCCCAATCTTGTTGTTCAAACCTATAAGTTGCGAATGGGGTGAATACAGTATCTCTTGATATAGCATTAACAAGAGAAGTTGCTGCAGATTGATTAAACTCCTCAATTCCTCTGTCCAATGTTGCATTAAAACTTTCCTCTTCTGCTTTAATAACTTTTTCAACAAACGCTTGTTTCTCTTTAATCTCGGGGAAAACATCACCCATTGTTTTTACAAGAACATCTACAAGCTCGTAAATAAAAGGTTTATGCAGGTTAAGCTTTCTTCCATATCTAGCTGCTCTTCGTAAAATTCTTCTGAGAACGTAACCACGACCTTCATTGCCGGGAACTGCGCCATCGGCAATGGCAAATGTTAATGCTCTTGCATGGTCTGCAATTACCCGCATCGGGATTTTGTCTTCTTCTGCAGCATATTTTATATTTGAGAGTTTTACGATTCCATTAATCAAATGAGTAAAAACATCAGTATCGTAATTAGAGTTTTTCTTTTGTAAGATTGCACAAACTCTCTCGAAACCCATGCCGGTATCAACATGCTTCGCCGGAAGCTCGTGCAACTTTCCTTTTTCATCCCTGTTGTATTGAATGAATACAAGGTTCCATATTTCCATACATTCCGGAACCCCGGCATTTACAAATTTAGGATTATTAAAATCATCACTAAGATTTATGTGAATCTCAGAACAGGGACCGCATGGACCTGTTTCACCCATTTCCCAAAAATTATCTTTCTCATCAAAACGGAGAATGTGTTCTGGGTTTATGTCGGTTTTTGTTTTCCATAATTCAAAAGCTTCATTATCCGTCCTGAAAACAGTAGCCCATAATCTTTCTTTAGGGAGCTTCCATACTTTTGTTAGAAGTTCCCATCCCCACTCAATAGCTTCGGCTTTATAATAATCTCCAAATGACCAGTTACCAAGCATCTCGAAAAAAGTATGGTGGTAAGTATCATACCCGACCTCTTCAAGATCATTGTGCTTACCGCTTACACGGATACATTTTTGTGTATCGGCAGCACGCGTATATTCTCGTGTTCCGGTTCCAAGAAAAACATCCTTGAACTGGTTCATTCCTGCATTTGTAAAAAGAAGTGTTGGGTCATCGAAAGGAACGACCGGAGAACTTGGAACAATTCTATGGTTTTTGCTTTTAAAAAAATCTAAAAATTGCTGCCTGATTTCTCTCGATGTCATAATGGTTGAGTTAAAATTTTGTTGTATCTAAAGATAATAAATAATGATGTAAGCATAAACGGGAGAATGTATATAAATGTATAAGTAAACCGGATTGCTTTTTGTTTTTGTTAATTATAGTTTTCAATAAAACAACATTGGGTATTATTTTGAGTTTAAATTCCCCCGTTTCAGAATTAGAATTAATGCAGAAAATTTTTGAATCCGATTCAAACGCAGTTGAAAATTTATACGATAAGTATGCGTCACTTCTTTATACCTTTATTAAGAAAATAATTAAAGATAAAAAGGCGACCGAAGAAGTATTAGAGGATGTCTTTCTAACTATATGTAAAAAGATAAACTATTTTGATTTCGAAACAAAAAACATTTATCCATGGTTAATAACACTCGCTAAAAACAAGGCTGTTTATAATTTAAGAAAAGAAAAAAACCAGGTTAGTAATGGGAAAAGTGGAAACGAAATTGAGAACAATCTTGTTATTCCGAGACTTTCCCACTTGAGCGAACCTCTTGATATGGATAAAGCGATTGAGTATAAAGATAAAATTGAAAAAGCACTTAACAGCTTAACCGATGCGCAGCAATATGTAATTTATCTTGCTTTCTATGAAGGGCTTCCTCAGGATGAAATAGCAGATAGGTTGAAGATTCCCTTGCAGACAGTGGAATCCAAGATAAAAATTTCTTTAGTAAAGCTGAATGAAAATTTTACCGGCACCAGCTACTCGTTTTCTGTTAAGAACCAGATAGTTGATATGATTTACCCGTATGTACTTGGTTGTCTTAAAGATGACGAAATGATAAGTGTCTATAATACTTTTAAATCTTCCGAAATATTTCCCTGGAAATTATTAGGAAAGTACCAGAACCTTGTTTCGTTGCTTCCCGTTATACTCGACCTGGAAGAACCGCCTGTTAAATTAAGGGATAGAATAGTTGAGTTGTTAAACAAATCGAAAGATGAAACTGACAAATCGTCATTTCAAATAAGTAGTCCGGACATTAAAGAATTAAAACCCGAAGAGAGTGAAACCCGATATGAAACAGGGGGACCAGGGAATTATGAAAGGGTTGAAAGCTTTGATGAAATGATAGTGTCCCGGAACCCGGAAGGGGAAAATGTAAAAAGAGCGTTTGAGCCGGTCATCCCTTTTAAAACAACGGAAGAAACAATAGAAGAAAAAAAATATCTTTACCCTAAGGATATAAGCTTTGATGGGAAACGAAGTTATAGCGGGATTATAACATTTATTTTTGTTCTTATACTGATTGTCGCAACAGTTATTGCCTATCTTTTCTACAAGGATAGATCCGATTATTATGAAAACCGGATCGAAACTCTAAATAAACGCTTGCAGACTCTGGTAAATGAAAATTTGAACAGACCTGAGATACCGGGTATTGGAGAATTGAAAGATCCGCAGACTGTAAATCTTAAAACTACCGGGCTTACTGTTGCTGGGAGTGGAAAAATAGTTTTTAGTTTTGCCGACAAAAGAGGTTATCTTCATATACTAAATCTCCCTTTATTAACATCTGAAAAAGCTTACCAGCTTTGGGGAAATTTTGATGGGGACTTTGTTTCTCTTGGTCTTTTTAAGGTTTCATCAAGACCCGACTATTATCCCTTTACAATACCGGCAGCAGTTACAAGGGGACCCGTAGAGTTTTACGTAGTTGAATCTACAGCGGCGGGGTCAAAAAAGCCCGGTTCTAAAGTCTATCTTAGAGGAAGTATAGACTAACTGCTCTTCTTATTGTCTCTGTGAAGAATAATTATTAACCCGATAGTAATAAGTGCTACCGGCCAATATTTAACTATTATTTTTGTAATCGAATTAATAAAAAGAGTTACAGTTATGGATCCGATAAGAACCGTAACAGTTACTGCCGATAAAATTAATGTGACGGAAATCAGGAGGAAGTTTTTCCTTGCAGTATCATCGAAGAAAAGCATTAAAAAACTGATTCCTACTATAAGAAGTATGGATGGAAAAATAATAGCTCGCTCATTAATAAATTCGAAATTGTTTGTAATGAAAAGAAGAAGTCCAATTAAAAACAGGGCAGTGCCTGTAAATAAAATTCCATGCCGATGTTTTCCGAAAAAAGTATAAACAAGATTAATTCCATAGAATATCATAGCATAGCCTAAAAGCTCTGTGCTTTCAACATTAATTATTCCCAACAATTTCAGAGCAACCGAAAGTGCAAGGAAAATGAGGAGGTACAATAAGATTGGGTGGTTATTATTCAACAATTATCTTTCCGGGGTTAGCCCGCAATTCTTTTCCTGGTTAATTTATAGAATCCTTTGTCCCATACTCGATGAAATTAAGTCGGTGGCAAATATTGCACTTTTATTTTTATCGTCAAGAATGGGGTTCACTTCTGTAATTTCGAGGGATGACATACATCCGCATTCGGCGATTGATTCCATCAAAAGATGGGCTTCTCTGTAGCTAAGCCCTCCCGATACGGGAGTTCCAACGCCAGGGGCAACAGACGGATCTACACAATCAAGATCAAAACTTACATGAAGGTGATCAACTTTCTCTTTGAATTGTTTAAGTATTTTTACGATTATTCTGTGAATTCCGAGTCTATCAATATCTGTCATTGTATAAACCGGAAGATTTAATCTTTTAATGTTTAGCTTCTCAAGAGTATCAACGCTTCTTATCCCGATTAAAGCACAGTTCTCTGGTTTTAATTTTGGTGCAAAGCCGTAAAAATTAACGAGCTTGTCATTTCCTATTCCCAGGGATGCAGCAAGAGGCATTCCGTGAATATTCCCCGAAGGAGAAGTTACATCAGTGTTCATATCGGTATGTGCATCTACCCAGACTACTCCGAGCTTAAGCCTGTGTTTTTTACAATACGAAGAAATTCCAGCAATAGAACCTAATGCCATTGAATGGTCACCACCGAGGCAAAGAGGAAAATGTCCCTTTTCCAATACTCTTTCAACTCTATTTGCAAGGATTCTCGATGTCTTTAATATTTCATTTAAGTATTTAAGTTTTGGATCGGTTACTTTTTGCTTCTCCATTATCTGGATGAATATATCGCCCTGGTCGACAATTCGGTAACCCAATCGTTCAAGCTTTTCTCTGAGACCCGCGATTCTAAGGGCGGAGGGTCCCATATCTACCCCTCTTCTATCGGCACCGAGATCTATAGGAAAGCCGATAATATTTACGATTTTAGAGCTTTCTATTTTCATTATGTGGATTGTTTTAAAAGCCATAGCAAATTAAAAAGTTTCCCCTAATATCACAAAAGCAATCCTGTCCTTAAGAATGTAAAATAAAATTGCTATTGTGTATATTATTTTCAGGAATATTTTTTTTATAAAAAATTACTTTTAATATGTTGCTCGAAGAACCGGTTGTAAGTGTAGGCATTTTATCTGGCAAACAGATAAGCTTTGAGCTCTATGGTGATTTTAGTATTCAGGGCTTCAAACAAAAGTTCAGTGGTAGATTTTCTGCGGAACTAAAAGGGAATACTATTATTTGTAAAAATGCAAAAGATAAAATTGAAATATCGAACGAAATTATTTTTGAACCGGGCGATCTTACAGTTGATTCCTTTCTTATTAAAGAGGTTCCTATAGGAAAAGAATTCCATTGGGAAAGAAAAGAAACACAAAGATTCTGCGGTTCACTTAAGCTCCTTAAAGATGGCGATGTTATATGGGTTATTAATATTCTTCCCGTAGCGCAATATCTTAAAAGCGTTATATCATCTGAGATGAGTGCGAAAAGCTCGCTTCAGCTCCTGAAAGCACATGCAATTGTTTCGAGAAGCTGGCTGTTGGCTCAAATTGAAAAACTTAAATCCCTGAATGAAAAAGGGAATGACAACAAATATGAGTACCAAACAGACTCAGAAATAATAAAATGGCAGGACAGGGGGGACCACATGTTTTTTAACGTGTGTGCCGACGACCACTGCCAGAGATACCAGGGAATTTCAAAGATTTCAACAGAGGCTTCAAACAGCGCTGTTGATCAAACAAAAGGGATTGTCCTGATGTATGGCGGTATGATATGCGATGCGCGTTACTCAAAATCCTGCGGCGGAATTACTGAGTCATTTGAGAATGTGTGGGAGCCGGTTAAGCATGATTATCTATCTTCCGTTATTGATTATAAATTTGATCCGGAAAATTACAATCTGGATTTCTCTTCCGAGGCAAATGCAAAAAGATGGATTCTGAGTAATCCCGCTTCTTTTTGTAATACTAATGATGAAAGAATTTTATCCCAGGTCTTGGTCGATTACGACCAGGAGACAACTGACTTTTACAGGTGGAAGATCGAGTATTCTCAAAAACAGATTGCGGAATTAATAAATTCAAAAGCCGGAATAGATTTCGGAGACATACTTGATATGGTACCTGTTGAAAGAGGTGACTCTGCAAGATTAGTGAGGCTTAAAGTCATTGGTACCAAGAAAGAAATGATAATAGGCAAAGAGCTGGAAATAAGAAGGCTGCTCTCTCCCACACATCTTTACAGCAGCGCTTTTGTTGTCGATAAAGAAGGAGACGAGGAAGGCATTCCGCAAAAGTTTCTTATACATGGCGCTGGGTGGGGACACGGAGTGGGTCTCTGCCAGATAGGGGCTGCAGTTATGGCTACCCGCGGCTACCAGTTCGATGAAATATTGCTTCATTACTTTAAAGGGGCAAAACTGAAAAAGATTTACTAATAAGTGAAAAATATTTTATTTGAACACCCGGCTTTAGACAAGCTCATTTCTGTAAAAGATTTCCAGGGTACAGCAAAATTATTTCTTGAAGAACAAAAGAGAAGCTGGACTGTCTTAACAGAAAATTACAGCGCTCTTAATTTTGCAGAAGTAAAATCCTTTCAATTTTCCGGCTTTAAAATTAAAGTTCAGCATAATCCCGGCAGGATTAAATCTACTTCTGCTGAAGTTGACGAGACATCTATTAGCGAGAGAAAATGTTTTCTCTGTCCTGATAATTTGTATGAGGAACAGAAAGCTATCAAATACGGAGAGGATTTTTTAATTCTTGTAAATCCTTTTCCTATTTTCCCCGAACATTTTACAATTCCGCACAAAGACCATATATCTCAATCAATTAGAGAAAGTTTTGGAAAAATACTTTCGGTTTCAAGGGACTTTTCCGAATATGTTGTTATTTATAATGGACCGGAATGCGGAGCCTCTGCACCAGATCATCTTCATTTTCAAATTGGCAGTAAAAATTTTCTTCCTGTTAATGACGAATTTCATTCTCTAAAAAACGAATACGGGGAAATACTATTGAGAAATAATTCTCTTACAATAACAGGGATCGGGGATAACTTAAGAAAAATAATAGCAATTGAGGCTACAGAGATAGAAGCTGCCGAAAAAGTTTTTGATCTGTTCTATAAAGCATATTTGAAAATTTCAGATAAGAATAAAGAACCGTTGTTGAACATACTTTCTTTTTATGAAGAAGAGTACGGATGGAGAGTTTTAGTTTTTTTGAGGGAAAAACATCGTTCTTCCCACTATTTTAGAGAAGACGGGAGAATTTTACTCAGTCCGGCTGCAGTAGATTTAGGAGGAATTTGTATACTCCCTTTGGAAAAGAACTTTGAGAAGATTACAAAGAAGGATATTGAGGAAATATTTAAAGAAGTAAGTATCGGGAAAGAACAGTTTGAATTTATAAAATCCGAATTAAAAAAACCTTAAATGATTAATCCTGTATCCAAATTTACTCTAAACCAGATGCTGTTTGAGGCCTAGATAAAAGAGTTTCAAAAATTTCCCATCTTTTATCCGGATTATCTTCCGTTCCGCCGTTTTTCTCAATATAATTTTTCACTATATCCTGACCGAGATTGTAGTTAATTACGTAACTGCGGTACTTTTCGATAAATTTTATTCTCTGCTCTGCTCTTTCCGGTGCCATGAGAGAATATTTAACTAACCAGTTTTTTACTTTCTCCTTATTCCATTCTCCGTCCAGGTAATTTCTTGCAGCTTCATTCCCGGCATAGTCAAGTTCTTCCAGTAAAGAAAGTATGCGGTAATACTCATCTGCTTTGCCGGGGTCTAATCCGGCAAGCGGGAACAGAATTTCTTTTTCAAATTTGATTCTCGACTCACCCGGAAGAACGACCTGTATTCCGTAATTTGCACTTCCTTCTGCAATCAGCGATTGGGGGCTATTTAAAGGATAGACGCAAAATTCCACCCAGCCGTTTTTCCTGTAAAGATTTTCCAGAAGCACATTGTAAACATGGTGCCCGGGATATCCTTCGTGTGCGGCAAGATCAACGGCGCGGTCAATAAAAATCGGCAGATCGGTATTTACCTGTATAACACTGTAGCAGTTTCCTTTATACCAATTGTAGCCAGCCCATGCTTTATCTGATACATATTCTACTTTGAAGTTTTCATTCTGAGGAAGCTGAATATGCTGCAAAGTTCTTTTCCTGCATTCATTAATAGCTGCCTTAAAAACCGCATCGAGTTTTTCTTTAGGGATTATAAATTGATTTTTATAATCGTTTACTCTTTTTGAAACCTCACCACTGCCAGGTAAAAGCTTATCGAGCCTGTTAAGTATTCCTTTATAGTGATCTTCAGAATAATGTGGAGAGACGGCATCATAAAGTGCTTTTGATTCTTCATCGAAACTCAGCAGCCCGCCCGAAATCATATACAATTTTATTTTTGCTGCAAGAATTTGCTTGTAAAGGGAACGGTATCTTAAAGTTTCAAGCCGGGTAGCCTCATATTTTGACAGGTTTTCGAGATCGTTCAGAAGGTTATCCGCTTCTTCATCAAGTTGTTCGTGGATTAAAGTATTATTTCCGTCGTGAATCAGGGGGGCAGGCTTCCATTCTTCGGGACCATAATAAGCGTCAACATAATCGGCATCGTGCTGCCCGATCTTTAAAACGAGCTTAACATAAGCTTCAGCAATGTTATTCATTTTTAATTCCAGTTCACTGTTTGGCGGGTTATCTTTTCTTTCTGAGCAGGAAAGTAAGATAAATCCTGTTGTTAAAAGTATAAATAATTTTTTCATTCTTGTTCAGTCTACCAGGCTACCAAGTGAGGCTCACCTTAAACCTGCCTCCTGTAGGCAGGGGTGAACCTCACTTAGTTTTAGATTATTTTTATTGATGAATTAAAATAGAAAATATTGATGAGGAAATAAATGAAGAAGAGATTTTAATTGTGTTAATAAGGAGTATTTCTCTAAAACAAATTATGCCTAAAGCTAATTAGTGCGGTTTATGATCCTGATAATCGATTCTTTCAATAGACTTTCAAAATCAAATAATCAATTCCATCTGTAACTAAAGATAAAGTGCCATTGTCTATATCAAACTCTTCTCCGTTTAGTAGATTTTTTACTTTGGTTACATTATAAACTGCAGGTATAGTTAACTCAACATTTTGCTTTTCAGTATTTTTATTTAGCACAGTAATAATTCTTTCGTTCATATCTGAGCGAAGGTAGGCATATATGTTATCAGCAGCGATAAGTGTTTCAAAATCTCCATATCTCAAAGCGGAATGCTGGTTACGAAGATTAACAATTTTTTTTACATCACTTAAAACCTTCTGCTCTTCATCAGTCACATCATCACCAAATCTCATCATCCTGCGATTATCGGGATCACCCGCTCCGGTCATTCCAATTTCATCTCCATAATAAACAACAGGTATTCCCGGGATTGTCAGCAGGTAAGCAAAGTAAAGTTTTAATTTATTGTAGCTTGTGGAATCATCAACTTCAGGAGGATTATTCCAGCCGATCTCTGTCGTGTTTGCATCACTTAAAGAAATATCATTATCCGCATAAGCCATAAATCTTACTTTATCGTGGCTGTCAATAATATTTCCCATAAGATTATTAACCCCATAAACGGAAAAAGTTTTTTGCATTTGCTGATCAAGCGCAGTAAATGAAACACTTGAATCAACAAAGGTCGGGATAGCCGTATCATAAAGTATAAAGTTAAATTGAGCATCGAGCTGCCCGTTATTAACGTAAGAGCTGACAAGATCATAGCTTCCAAAAGTTTCCCCGACCTGGTAATAGATTTTCTTATTTGGTATTTCGAGTTTCTTTTTTATTTTTTTTGTAAGCAGTCTCCAGAATTCATTCGGAACATGTTTTACTGCGTCGTGCCTGAAACCATCTGCACCGGTTTCTTTTAACCACCAGACAGCGTTATCGGTCATTACTTCAAGCGCTTCTTTTGAGCCCTCAAAATCGAAAGAGGGCATAAAAGGCTCAAACCAGGTTGTAAGCCTGTGTTCGTCCCATAGCCTTAAATTTTTTTTGCCGTCCGGGAGCTCAAGAAAGCCAAACCAATCGCGATGTTCTTTCCAGAAAGGATGTTCTATGTGAACATGATGTGCAACAAAATCAAGCAGCACTTTTATTCCTTTTCTGTGAGCAATATTGATCATCTTTTTAAGCAGAACCATATTGCCGAAACGTTCCTCTACTCTTTCAGGATCGATTGGCCAGTACCCATGATAACCCGTGTAATAACGGTGCGGCGCCGGGTATTCCCGATAGGCGTTCGGAGTGTTATCGACAACAGGAGATATCCAGAGTGTATTAATCCCAAGAGAAGTAAAGTATCCTTCTTTAAGCTTATTGATAATTCCTTGTATATCCCCTCCTTCATAATTGGCAGGCTTTAGAACATTAGAATCGTTTACCGGGATGCTATTACTTGTATCGCCGTCGTAAAAGCGATCAACAATAATTGAATAGATGATCGAATCATACCAGCTTGTTCCGCTGTTAGAATCTTTGTTATCCAAAGGCTTTCCGTCTTTCAGCATTATTGTTTGCAGATTCGAAGCTCTTCCGTTTTCATTTACAGCAACTCTTAAAGTTTTATTCCCTTTCAGTTTCCCGGACGCCAGATCAATAGAAAATTTTCTTTCTTTAATGTTTATTACATTTTGTGGAATGAGTTTATTATCAAGTAAAGCAATTACTTCTATATTGTCATTTGTTTCCGACTCATAATAAAAAGAAAAAAGCGTGCTTGTTTTTTTATAAGAATAATTAAGAATATGAAGATAAATTTTGCCCGTGTATAAATGCCTGACATTGACAACTGAATTCCAGCTTCCCAAACCATTTGGATTTTTTTCTGAGTTTAGCGAGTCGATCATCTCGAAGTTGCTTACACTGCTGTCGAGCGGAACAACATAAAATTTATATTCGTACCTGCCGGGTTCAAGAGTAATCCCGATTGAGTAAAGCCCATCGCCATCTTCATCAGGCATAGAGATATCTTCACGGTTCCAGCCATTAAAACTGCCAAACAGATTAACTTGTTTGATCGGTTCGGTGGGTCTGTATGAAAAGAAGATGGTCTGCCTGAACTCAGTTTTATAAAGAATGTGATAAATATTATTGTAGAAATAAAAAGGAAGAACTCCGTAGCCATCAGATCCTTTCAGGGAAGTTATATCTACCAGACCATTTTCTGCTTCATAAAAAACCTTAAGGGAATTATCGGGATCAAAGGTAACACGGTATTCCTTATCGGAATAAAAGAGGTCGCTTATTAGAAAAGTTTTTTTCTCTCCCGCAGTAAGATGAACCGGTTGGATTATTTCATTTATTTCCTGGGGAATTGAGACAGATGAAAGCGTTAAGAAAGTCAGAAATATCAGAAGAAGGTTTTTCATTTGAACGGATAACTTTTATACTGTAAATAGTGGCAAAGATTTAATTACTCATGGAATTGTTTATCAAACCGTTAGCAACAACGCTTTCTCTCTCACCGATCTGCTGTCTCCACATTGCGTAATATAATCCTTTAAGCTCAACAAGATATTCATGAGAACCTGATTCGACTATTCTTCCTTTTTCGAGGACATAAATTCTGTCGGCATGCATAACAGTAGAAAGCCTGTGAGCAATCAAAATAGTAATAAGATGCTGGCTTGCTGAGATTTCCTTTATTGTTTCAGTAATATCTTCTTCTGTAAGAGAATCGAGAGCGGAAGTTGCTTCATCAAAAACAAGCAGGTTTGGTCTTCGTAATAATGCCCGCGCAATAGATAATCTCTGTTTCTCTCCGCCCGAAACTTTAACTCCGCCTTCGCCTATCAATGTAGCGAGACCTTTATCGGCTCTTGCCATTAAACTTTGTGCTGCCGCTTTTTCAAGTACTTCAAGACATTCTTCGTCGTTTGCGGACGGATTTACAAACAAAAGATTTTCCCTTATTGTTCCGGAAAACAATTGTGTATCCTGGGTTACAAATCCAATTTGATTTCGTAATTCATCAAAATCAATTTGTTCCGCTTCGATGTTGTTATAATAAATTATACCCTCGTGCGGTTTGTAAAGACCGACAAGAAGTTTCACAAGAGTAGTTTTCCCTGAACCGGATGGACCTACAAAAGCAATTGTTTCACCTTTCATTGCTTCAAAAGAAATTTCCTGCAGAGCCCTTGTCCTCGAAGTCTGATGTTGAAAGCTTACATTTTCAAATTTTAATGAATTAATATTACCGAGGTAAACAGGTTTTACCGGTTTAGTTTCCTTTGGCAATTTCAATATTTCTTCAAAATTTTCAAGAGAAACTTCCGCTTCACGGTAAATATTTATTACATCGCCTAAACTTTGGAGCGGACCAAAAATAAAAAATGAATAGAACATTAAGGTTATAAATTGCCCGATTTGAATTTCTCCGGCAAATATCAGGTAAAGCATTAAGAAAAGAATACTTGTTCTTAAAAAGTTAACCGATGTTCCCTGTAAGAAACTTAATTTTCTTATGTAACGGACTTTCTTTAGTTCAAGTTCAAGAATTTTATCCGTTGTAGAATTTAATCTTCCTATTTCCTGCTCTCCCAAACCGAGACTTTTTACAAGCTCGATATTTCTTAATGATTCTGTTGTGGTTCCTGCAAGAGCAGTCGTCTCTTTTACAATTACCTTTTGGATTATCTTGATCTTCCTGCTTAACAGTGAACTGATGAATCCAAGTATCGGGACCGCAGCAAAAAAGACAGGCGCAATGAGCCAGTGAACATTTATAGAATAAACAAAAACAAAAATTACTCCGACAAGGGTTGTAAAGAGCGTGTTTACAAAAGTGTTGATAAGCCTTTCGGTATCTGTTCTTACTTTTTGGAGCTTGCCAAGAGTTTCCCCGCTCCGCTGATCTTCAAATAAAGAATAAGGAAGATGAAGAGAGTGCATTAAACCATCGGAATAAATTTTTGCACCAAGTCTTTGAGTTATGACATTAACATAATAATCCTGGAAATTTTTTGCTACGCGAGAAACAAAAGCAACACCTACCATAGCACCGAGAAGTAACCCGATGCCGCTTAAAAAATCGCTGGAAGAATATTGATCGAATTTGGTTGCGTACTTATCTATCAGTTTTCCAAATATGTAAGGATCGAGCAGGGAGAAGACCTGATTTACTGCCGCAAGCACAAGGGCAAGTATAACTAACTTCCAGTAGTGGGCTAAATATGAGTATAAAAGTTTCATTTGGATTGTTGAAAATAAACATAGACTGGTAAATAAAAAAGGACGGAGATATCTCGCCGTCCCTTTACGAAAAAACACTCAAAGAAAAAAAGAATTACTTTGTAATTACTTTAGAACAGCGTCCTTTGCATGTTTAGCTATTCTGAACTTCAAAGCTTTTCTTGCAGGGATCAAAATCTGTTCACCGGTAGCAGGATTTCTTCCCATTCTTTCCTTCCGGTTAACGACAACAAGTTTACCAATTCCCGGGAGAGTAAAAGATTTCTTTGCCTCCTTGTAAGCGAGTTTGCTTAACTCTTCAAGAAACTGGTTGGCAATTTTTTTTGTGGTGTCGGTTTTGCTTGCAAGATGTTCCACAATCTGTGCTTTGGTCATTGCTTTGATGTCTGCCATTATTTACCTCTCTGTTTAGTTTGTTATTAATTCCTTTGTGAAAATAAATATTATTTCACTTAAACAAAATGATTTTCTGCTTAATAATTAAAAATTTTTCTTTTGGGGATTTCATTTTATATCTGATTTTATTGCCCGAAACCGGTTCTTTTTTTGTAGCTTAGACTTTAATTCTATATTTTCCTTTTTGATTTTAAATATTACAACAGATTTATTGAATGAAATTTTTCTTGCCGATAGTCTTTTTGATTTCATTAAATCTT
>MGZZ01000108.1 GCA_001802795.1 Ignavibacteria bacterium GWC2_36_12
ATTTTATATCTTCCTTATTAAACTTTGCAGATAAAAATTTCTGGGCTATTGCCATACCGACTGCATTTGAAAAACCCTGCCCCAAAGGTCCCGTTGTTGTTTCAACTCCGGGAGTAAGATGATATTCCGGATGTCCCGGTGTAAGGCTACCAAATTGCCTGAAGCTTTTAAGATCATCGAGCGAAACTTCAAATCCCGTGAGATGCAGCAGTGAATAGAGAAGCATACTTCCGTGACCGGCTGATAGAATAAACCTATCCCTGTTATACCACTTAGGATTGGAAGGATTGTAATTCATATATTTTGAATAGAGTACATAACCAATTGGTGCACATCCCATCGGCATACCGGGGTGACCCGAATTTGCTTTTTGTACACCGTCAACAGCTAAAAATCTAATTGTGTTGATTGCTAATTCATCAAAATTTTTAGAAACGACTGACATTTTATTATCCTTGCTGAATAAGAAAAAATATTAACAGACTCAAATATATTAAAAGAAATTGAGCTTTTTAAGGAAAATCACCGCGGGATAGTTATTAGTTTTCTTGAGGTCAGAAGATTCCGCTAAAATAAGCGACAACTCCTAAATTAACAGTAAGAAGGTCTGTTTTCGATTTTGAAACTTGATAGGCAACTCTTCCATTGTCTCCTAAAATTACAGAGCCTTCTTTCAAATATTCGGCTTCAGAACCGAAAAGATATCTAACCTTCAGATCGAGAAAAAGTGAACTAAGCTCTCCTTCCATTTCATCAGAAAGTAAAATAAAAAATCCGCCACCGGCACCGTAGTTCCATGCAAAATCATCAAAATTTGTTGAGCTTGCTACTTCATCATAATTACGGCTATTTATCGATGTTTCAGTAAAAATATATGAACCACCGAATAATCCTTCAACATAAGGTCTGAAGGTCCCTGTCGGAGAAATTAACTGAAATAATAAATGAAAGTTTACAAGGTTATTCGTACGATCGACATCGACAAATACATCCGGGATTGTATAGCTGAAAGGTTCGCGTCTCGATTCGCTTCCATAATTTATATAACCTAAATTTATACCAAACGAAGCAGGAAAGTCGGGCGTTGGATTAAAAAACAAAACCTGCAAGCTTCCTCCATAACCCAACCGGTCAACATTTTCCTTAAACTCGCCTTGAGGAAAAGCCAATGTAAAATTTATTCCACCAGACTGGGCTAAAGTGGTTGTTGCATATAAAAATACTATCGTAATAAAAAGAAATTTAATTTTCATCTCTTTGTGCCTCCATCTATTTTGTTTTTTAATAATGAAAAACTATTGATAAAATAGCTAAACTTTTACCTGCTAAAAATAACTGCTTATTTATTGTAAAATAATTCTTTTATAAGAACTAAACAGATAGGATTTGGATGGTTAATTTTAATGATTACAGGTTCCCTGAGCATGACCAGCTCAATTTTTATAAAATATTTTATATTCCCACGGTTTTAAGTTAAACGAGGCAACATTGCCAAATTCCTGTTCTCTTCCAGAGTTAAGCTCTTTATACAGCCCCACAATCTTCTGCGATTCAATTTTAAAGTCAGTCTTTTCTTTTGATAAATTAAAAACTGAAAAAATTTTATCACCGTCTTTCTCACGAACAAATGAGAGAATTTTACTGCTGTCCCCGGAAACAGTTAGTATTTGCATCTTCCCTCCTTTTTCGCCATTAAGTAATGTATTGTTATCCTTTTTTAATTCATTCAGCTTCTTATAAAGCTTTTCAAACTCAGACTTTTTCCAAACTATAGTATCTTTATCAAAGAATCGCAATCTTTTATCCAACCCTGCTTCCTGTCCGCTGTAAATTAACGGCATCCCGGGAATCACATAAGTTAAGGCTGCAAAAGCCCCGGCAGCTTCTTCGAATTTTTCCCGGACAGTTCCATTCCAAGTATTCTCATCATGATTCGAAGTAAACTGCATTCTGAATGCTGATTCCGGGTACATTTTATTTTCTTTTTCAAATAAGAGCTTAATATCGTTAACATTTTTTTCACCTTTAGCAACTTCGCTCATTAAATGATGCATTCCCCATGAGTAAGTCATATCAAATGCTTCATGCAACTCCGGTTCCCATGCTTCAGCAAGCATGAAAACAGGCTTTATTGAATCGAGCTGTTTTCTTATATTCAACCAGAAATCAATTGGAACCATAGCTGCAACATCGCACCTGAAACCGTCAATATCCAATTCTTTAACCCAATACATCATTACACCAATCATATAATTCCGGAGTTCTTCATTATCATAATTAAGATCAATAACATCAGACCAGTCGTCAACAGGCGGAACAAAATTTCCGGCAGAATCTTTTGTATAAAATTCAGGATGTTCTACTGCCCATTCATTATCCCACGCAGTATGATTAGCAACCCAATCAATAATAATATGCATTCCCGATTCGTGGACTTTATTAACAAGAGATTTAAAATCTTCTATTGTTCCATATGAAGAATCAATAGCAAAATAATCCTTAACAGAGTAATAACTTCCGAGTGTGCCTTTACGATTTTTTTCTCCAATTGGATGAATAGGCATAAGCCAGATAATTCCGACCCCCATTTCTTTTAATCTTGGCAGGTGCTCTTCAAAAGCCTCGAAGGAACCCTCTTCAGTATACTGTCTCAGATTAACTTCATAAATGACTTTATCGTAACTCCATTCAGGGTGTTTAACCGAAGTGAGTTCCTGTGAGATTAATTCCGAAGGAATGAAAAAAAGAATTAGTCCTAAAATAAAAACAGTTTTAATTTTCAGAAACATTGTTCGTATCCTATTTAATAAATAACTGTTATATAAAAATAAGATAAATTGATTGAGGATGCCTACGAATATTACGAAATAATCTTCTCCGACGAAACTTACTTGTCAAATACACTTTCCATTTGCTCATCTCTTTTTGCTTTGAATTCATTCCCTTCGTACCAGTTCGGAAACTTATTTTCATTGCTTAACATATAGCCCACATCAAAAAGAAGCTGAAGGTCCTCGACCATCCCGTCAAGCTTCCACCATTCCGGCTCATAATTATCACCCGGCTTATGATAATACTCGCTTGTCCATTTTGCTACTTCCTGCCTCATCCATTCTTCCCCCTTTTCAATATTCTGAACTCCACCTTTTGCATATACACCGGGGATACCGTGTTTGGCAAAACTAAAATGATCCGACCTGTAAAAGCCTCCTTTCTGAGGCTCTGGATCAGTCTTAACTATCCTATTTTGTCTCCCTGCCGCAGCTTCAACATACTTATCGAGCTCAGAATTCCCGTAACCAATTACAGTAATGTCTTTTACTTTGCCAAAAATATTCAGTGCATCCATATTAATTACAGCTACAGTTTTTTCAAGAGGATAAATAGGGTTATCTGCATAATATTTTGAGCCGAGCAAACCCTGCTCTTCCGCAGTAACTGCAAGGAAAATAACTGAACGCTGTGGTTTTATATCAAGCTTAGTAAATGCTTCAGCTATTTCAAGTAATCCTGCAGTACCGGTTGCATTATCCCTTGCACCATTATAAATCTGGTCGTCATCAAGTGTCGTGTCCATTCCAAAATGATCCCAATGAGCTGTGTAAATAACATACTCATTTGCCCTTTCAGTTCCGGGCAACAAGGCAACAACATTGTTTGATACTGATTCTCTTATTTTGTTCTTCATAATAAGTGAGGTTCTAAGATTTAGAGAAAACGGCTTAAATCCTCTCTTAGAAATCTTCTCCATTATTTCATCAAAATCATATCCGGCTTGTGCTAAAATTTCTTTCGCTTTCTGATTGTTAATCCATCCGTCCATTTTACAATTAGAAAAATTTTTATCTTCTGAAACAAGATAATATTGCGGACCTGTCCATCCGTTTCTTACAACTTCCCAGGGATACCCGGCAGCGCCCGTTTCATGAATAATAAAACAGCCTGCCGCTCCCTGCCTCGCTGCTTCTTCATATTTGTAAGTCCACCTTCCGTAATACGTCATTGCATTGCCGGTAAAAAGTGTTGGGTCCTTCGTTGCATATCCCGGATCATTAACCATTACAACTACTATCTTATCTTTAACATCAATTCCTTCATAATCATTCCACCCATATTCGGGGGCAACTATCCCGTATCCGGCGAAAATTAATTCTGCATTTTTTATTTCAACATTTTGTGCAAGGCGGGATGATGTAACAACAAACTCATCTGCAAATTTCAATGATGTGGTTTTGTTGTTCCCCTTTATGACTAATTCTTTGTTAACGTCGGTTACTATATCAACAAGAGGAACAGGTTGAAAATAGCTATCTTTATTTCCCGGTTTCAATCCTAATTTTTCAAATTCATCTTTTAAATAATTAATTGTTCTCTCCTCACCGATTGTAGATGGCTGTCTTCCCTGGAATTCATCTGATGCTATTATAGTGAGATGTTTATCAAGATCATCTGCATTTATCGAGGTAACAGCTTTGTTGAAAGATTCATCCGGGAGGTTGCTGCATCCAAAAAGAAAGAGAAGTAAAAGAGGGAAAAGTTGCTTCATCGCTTAACCTTTGATGTATCTGAAAAAAATCTTTGAAATGATTTTCTTTTCTTAAGCCATTTGTTAAAAGCCGAAGATGTTTTTGCAAAGCATAGTGCCGCAGGCACAAGAAACAGCCAGCCGGGTAAAACCGGCAAAAGAAGTCCTATTACACCAATAATTAAAAAAATAAATCCGAAGAATAAGTAAAATAGTCTTGCAGTTTTGTTTTTAACAGGCTTTAATTTCATCGTCATAATTTTTGAAATTGTAAGGTTATTCTATAAAATTATTAATGAAATGAAAAGAGAGAAAAAATGACTTTTGTGATTCCCGGCTGTCAAGTATAATTTTTACTCACACTTTTTACAATTACAAAACTACAGTACGCAAAGAATGGCGCACAAAAGACATCAATTGAATAATGCACATGCTGCAACAAAACGCTTATTGCAACTACACCTGTTGCTATAAGGAAGAAACCTCTGAGCAGCTTCTTTTCGGTTAAAAGAAAAAAAAGAAACAATGTTGTGGTATGACCGGAAAAGAAAAGATCTTTCGTTAACAATTGTCCTGTCCCAAAAAATTCTATAAAAGGATCGCTCAGTGGAATCATCTTTACAGGAGGATTTAAGGGAACTATGTACATTGCAATAATTCTGAAAATGATAAGCAAAACGTAACTCTGAACTGCAGTAATAAGTAAAATGGGTTTTTTAAGAAAAAAATATAATGCGACAAAAAGTGAAATATAAATCAATCCAAAAGTAAGCCAGGTAAGATCAACCGGTTCAAATAAGTTAAGAACAGGATCATTAAGCGAAACACCTTCTCTTGCTTCAATAAAGTTGAGAAAATTTGCCAGAACAGTTAATACACAAACCAAAAGAAAAAAAGTTATTGCAAATTCAATCCTGAATTTTCTATTTTCTAAAGCTTCCTTCCACTCCGCCATAAGTTTTTTCTTACTCCATAATTTCAGACTTAGGAAACTCCTTCGGTTTTAACT
>MGZZ01000109.1:0-13811 GCA_001802795.1 Ignavibacteria bacterium GWC2_36_12
ATTCTCCACGAAGATTGTTTAACTGGCGGAATTGGCGGAGAAATTTCAGCATGGATTTCTGAAAATTGTTTTGAATTTCTCGATGCACCGATAATGCGTTCTGCAAGTCTCGATACGCCTGTCCCATTTACAACTAATCTCGAGAAGAATTTTTTACCAAAGGAAAGATTTAAAGAACAGTTGAAAAAACTAAATCGATATTGACTATTTCTTTAGTTTTGACTTTTGAGATTTGACTTTATCAGCCAGAGCTGATCAGCCTTAAGCTGAGAGATTTGTCCGCCTTTGATGGATTGAAAAGTATTTCTCTCCCAAAAAATACCGTCACTATAGCCCTGAATGTTTTTATCTTTATCTGCTAATTCAAGTCTTTTGGCAGCAAAACAGCAATAGTATTCATCTATTTCAATTCCAGAAAAGTTTCTTCCAAGTTTTTTTGCAGTAACTAATGTTGTCCCGGAACCGGCAAAAGGATCAAAGATAAAATCACCTTTGTTTGAACTAGCAAGAATTATTTTTGCAAGCAGCTTTTCCGGTTTTTGAGTGGGATGTTCTGTGTTCTCCGGCATAGACCAGAAAGGAACAGTAATGTCAGTCCAGATATTTGAAGGATGAGTTATTCTGAAATTATTTTTCCCGTTTTCTTCCCAGTCTTTTGGTTTGCCGTCTTTTGTACGGTATGGAGCGATAACTTTACGTTTAATTTTTATATCTTCAATATTAAAAGTGTATTTATCAGAGATAGTACAAAACCAGATATCCTCAGTACAGTTTTTCCAGTTTGATTTTGAGCCCCTTCCTTTTTCTCTTTCCCATGTAATTCTATTCTGAATCTTAAAATATTTTTTAGCAACATTATAAACCGCATTCGATGACTTCCAGTCGGAACAAATATAGATTGAAGCATTTGCTTTAAGAAGTCTCACCATTTTAGAAAGCCAGGAATCTATCCATTCTTCATATTCAGTATCATTCATTTCTTTAAATCTCGTAAGATTGAATTTTTTATGAAGATTATAGGGAGGGTCGATAAAAAGAAGATCGATAAAATTATTTGGAAGAAAATCTACAATCTCAAATATGTTCCCGTTTATAATTTTGTTTTTTATATCACCCGCAGTTGCATTTTTTTTTATTGATAATAATTTAGTTTTTAGTTTTGCAGTCTCGCCCGGAGACAATATTAATGTTCTGTTTAAAGGTGCGGGCTTTTTCTTGGTGCCAAAATTCATTATCAAATAATAAGATAAAAAGGTGTCCTGAGAATCCAGGACATCCTGAAATAACTATTCTTCTAATGTGGATAAATTACCGGGATCCAATCCCAGTGCCTTTGCCTTGAGCACTCTTCTCATAATTTTACCACTTCTTGTTTTAGGAAGTGAATCAACTATTTCTATATGCTCGGGTTTTGCAATCGGTCCTACTTCATGTCCGACATGTTGTTTTAGTTCTTCAACAAGGTTATCACTTTTATTTATTCCCGTTTTCAGAATAACATAAGCGTGAATTGCATTTCCCTTAATTTCATGAGGTAATCCGATAGCTGCGGCTTCTGCAACAGACGGATGGCTGACTAATGCACTTTCGATCTCTGCAGTACCCAGCCTGTAACCGGATACCTTTATAACATCATCCACTCTGCCGATTACCCAAAAATATCCGTCTTCATCTTTACGGGCAGAATCGCCTGTCATATACATTCCCGGGTATTTACTCCAGTATTGATTTACATATCTGTCTGGATCGTTATAGATTGTTCTTATCATAGAAGGCCATGGAGTTTTAATTACAAGATAACCTTCATCATTCGGTTTAACGGAATTACCTTTTTCATCGACAACATCTGCGACTATTCCGGGGAAGGGTTTAGTGCCCGAGCCCGGTTTCAAAGGTGTGCATGGCATCGGCGTGATCATAAACATACCTGTTTCTGTTTGCCACCATGTATCCATAATCTGGCATTTTTCTTTCCCGATAACCCGGTAATACCATTTCCATGCTTCAGGATTAATCGGTTCTCCAACACTGCCGAGTAATCGCAATGAAGAAAGATCGTGACGGTTTGGCCATGCTTCCCCATATCTCATAAAACCTCGTATTGCCGTAGGAGCTGTATAAAGAATGTTTATTCCATATTTTTCTATCATTTGCCACCAACGGTTAGGAAATGGAAAAGTAGGAGCACCTTCATAAATAAACGATGTGGCTCCGTTGAGCAATGGACCGTAAACTATATAACTATGTCCCGTTATCCATCCCGGATCGGCAGCACACCAGTACCTGTCTTCTTCATGAATATCAAATACATATTTTAAAGTAGAATATGTTCCAACCATATAGCCGCCGTGAGTATGTAGAATTGCTTTCGGCTTTCCGGTTGTACCGGAAGTATAAAGGAGAAACAGCGGATCTTCAGCATCTACTTCTTCAACAGATGAAGAGTTTGAGGCAATCGGGAGAGACATCAATTCATGGTACCACATATCACGTCCCTGTTCCATATTAATCTGGTGACCCGTTCTTTTCACAACTAAGACACTCTCTACCGTTGCTGCACGCTGCAGTGCTTCGTCGGCAATTTTTTTTAGCTCGACAATTTTTCCTCTTTGATAAGCACCGTCTGCGACAATTAAAACCTTGGATTGGCTGTCCTCAAGTCTTTCATGCAAAGCCTCTACTGAGAAACCCCCGTAAACTACTGAGTGAATTGCGCCTATCCGAGCACAAGCAAGCATTGCAATTGCGATTTCAGGAATTCTTCCCATATAAATTGTAACTCTGTCGCCCTTCTTAACACCCAGCCCTTTTAAAACATTAGCAAACCTGCATGTCTCACGATTCAACGCAAAGTAAGACAAAGCTCTGAAATCACCATTCTCACCTTCCCAGATAATTGCAAGTTTATTACGGCGATAGGTTTTTACATGAACATCGAGACAATTGTAAGCAATGTTTGTTTTACCACCGACAAACCATTTATAAAAAGGTTTTTTAGAATCATCAATAACCTTGTCCCATTTCTTAAACCAGTGTAAGTTTTCAGCTTCTTTTGCCCAGAAACCTGCGAGGTCACTCGATGCAGATTCGTAAAGTCTTTCACATTTAGCATTAGCATATTTTACTACTTCATCGGTCGGATAGAAAACTTCACCGCTTAATTTTTTTTCTGCCATTGCTATACTCCTGATTTTTTAGAAAGTAATTCTCTGTCTGGATTTGGTCTTTCAGTTAAGAAATTAAAATACTATAATTTAATAAACAATAACAGGATGAGCCGAAATATAAAATTTTTACACTAATGCTTGATATAGTCAATAATTTTTATGATTTTTGCAACCCCTACAATAGCCGTGAATATTTATATATTCACTAAAATCGGGAGCCGGGTAACATGTAACTGCCCAACTCCGTCAGGTCCGGAAGGAAGCAGCGGTAAGCAAGAGCTTGTGTAAACGGTTTCCCGATTTTTTTTATTCGAATACTTTAAGCGGAATTAAAAATTCAAGTGTTCCAGCCGACAACCGGATTTTTCCTTCAAAACTTATTTTTGCTATAGTACCTTTTTTAAATTCCAGGTACATTCCTGCAGATGAAGTAAAAGCAGAAAGATTGTTTGACATGTCGGGTTCGTGCCCTACAATTGCAATATTCTCAACATCGAATGATCTAATGAAATCTATCACATCATTCGGTTTGTTCCCGATTGTAATTCTTTTATCCGTTATTATTTTTTTCGAATAATCAAAAACATCGGCGATTATCTCTGCAGTTTGTACAGCCCTGATGAGAGGAGAAGAAGCGATTATATCGAATGATTTGATCGTCCTCTTCCATCCTTCGGCAGCTTTCTTAATAGAGACTTTTCCTTTTGAAGTCAACTCTCTTTCAGAATCTGATTTTGATAAGGATGCTTTTTCGGCATCGCCATGGCGGATTAAATATAAATTCATTTCTAATCGGGATAATTGATAAAAATTACAGAAATATGCTGATGGAAATTCATCAGGTGTTTGTTAAGCTCTTTTCCGGCTTTGGAATTCATTTTCGTATCCCATTCTTCTTTCGAGGAAACGCTAACTTCACAGAATTTACTATATTTTTCTTCCAGTAAAAGATTACTTTCTACATCTGCGGCTTTAATTTCTTTACCGCTTAACTCTGAAAGATGTTTCAACGTATAATCGTTAAAAAGGTTATTGATTTCTTTGTTGTCTGTTTTTTTAAGAAAGAGCAAAAGCTTATACATTATTTAGCATCGATTATAGTTTCATCCTTTACCACTGTCGTGTCAATGATTTGTTCTTTTATAAGCTTATGATCGAAGCTTTCAATTTCTTTTTTTATGAATTCATCAAATAAGTTTTGTGATGATAAATATTTCCCTGTCGATGAGTCAAAAATAAAATTATCTGTCTTCTTATTAATTACAGATCTTTTAGAACTATTTATACTTGTACTGATAAGTGCATCGGATATTTCTACTAAATTCTGGAAAAAATCATTGCCGGGTTTGGAAAATCTTGTGTGAGTCCTGAACGATAATGCAATACCTGACGAATCAACTGAATAAAGTGAAATACGGTTTAACAGTAATGCATCTTTTGAGAGATATGACTCATCAATCTCGATAAAATCTTTTCCGCTTGCTTTAATAGTTTTATAAAAAATATTTCCGTTGAGAGATTTATCCCTCAAAAGAGGAGTAAGAGCAGAGTTATAAACTGCAAACCTGTTATGCACCGGGCTTTCATTTTCAAGAATTACAAAGTACAATGTATCTTTAGCAGTTACTAAGCTGTCAACAACAATAGAGTTATAATTATTTGTATCTGCCGGTAAGTAATCTATAAGATTTGAAAGTTTATTATTTGCGGTTAAGTTACTATCAATTGCCTGACCAACAAGGGTTTTAATAGCATCAGAGCTAAATTTTTCCGGTTGGGTAATATACTCCCTCTGCTTGCAGCCGTAAAATGTGAATAACAATATTATTGCAATTAAAAGTTTCATTAAAAATTTCTTCAGAGAAGATATCATAATATAATATTTTATTTTTGTTTTTTTAACCAAGAGATTGTATTTCTTGTCATCTTGTGGGAAGAAAGTAGAAATGGAATGGTGCGGTTAACCACTTCAGTCACGGATTGGTGGTTCGTGACTGACAGCATTAAATCTTCATCGAAAATTTAATCCTGAGAACGTCCTGCACTGCATATTGATAATCTAATGTCCCGGGAAGAATCAATTGCTTTTCAGGAATCATTTTTGAATTTCCGATAGGCAACCCGTCGTGGCGTACATTGTTTTTACCAATAATTATTTTGGTTATCGGCTCGATGAAATATCTTCCTTCATAGAGCCTGTTGTATCTTTCAGAAAGTGTATGAACAAGATCAGAATAAGAATACTCTTTATAATTATTTATTGCAGCACTGTCTGCAAAACTGATAAACACTGCATTATTTCCGCTGTGTACCAAAACCGGGGTGCCAAGTTTTATTCTTTCATATATATGCTTTGCATCTTCTCTAGAAATTCTGATGCAGCCGTGAGAACTTTTCTTTACTCCAAGAAATCTGTAGTATGAATTGCCCGCCAAAGCATGAAAACCGATTCCGTGATTAAAGCCCATCCAGTTTAGCATCAATGTGCTGTCAAATTGTTCCGAGTGCCACTTGGGTAGCTTACATTGAACTACAAACAATCCTTCGTTTGTATCAACTCCATCGAGTAATCTTGCAGTACCGCTTGAAATACCGAATTCATAAACTGCTTCATTTCTTGAGTAAAGATATCCCTTTTGATCTCTGAGATTAACAACAATAAAATTTGACTGCATGGTATAAACCGTATCGCGTAAATCCCCATAATGCAAAGTGGGAAGATTTTTCGTGCCGGTCACATTTTTTACTTCTTTTAAGGGAAAAACTTCCTTTAAACTTAAACAGTAAAAAATAACCGAAATACAAATTACTGCTGCAGGGTATTTAACCATTTATTTCTTCCTTAAAATGGTTTATTAAAATATCTGCTTTTTTTTTGCCGATAATTGTAACAAGCTTATCATATTCAGATGCTTTTATTGCAGATAAACTTCCAAGTTCTTTAAGCAACTTATATGCCGTGGAAGAACCAATTCCTTTTATATCTGTAAGTTCTGTTTTTATAGTTCTTTTGCTTCTTCTGTCACGATGAAATGTTACAGCAAAACGATGCGCTTCGTTTCTTATTTGCTGCAGAAGTTTTAATCCCGATGAAGTTTTTGGAATTGAAGCGGGATCGGATTGACCAGGTAAAAATACTTCTTCGAGCCTTTTTGCCAAACCGATAATATTGTAATCGGAATATCCGATCTCGTTCAGCACTTCAACAGCAGATGATAATTGTCCTTTTCCTCCATCAACCATTATCAGTTCCGGCAAAGAAATGTTCTCTTCTTTTAGTTTGGAATATCTTCTTCTTATTACTTCCTGCATGCTTAAAAAATCATCGGGACCATTTACATCTTTTATAATGAATTTTCTATACTGGCTTTTTTTAGGTTTTCCGTTTTCGAAAACAACCATGCTTGCAACTGAATCTGTTCCCTGGAGATTAGAAATATCAAAACACTCTATTTTTTTTGGCAGGTCTTTCAATCTTAAATCTCTTTTTAAAGCTGATATAGAATAATTCACCGATCCTTCTGCTTTCATTTTCTGCAACTGCAATTCTTTAAGCTGAAGAATTGCATTTTCTTTGCACATCTTTACAAGAGATTTTAAATCTCCTCTTTGCGGAAATATAAATTTTACTTTTCGTTCCGACTTTGAATCCAGCCATTTTAAGAACGTTTCGGAGTCGGAAGGCTGAACATCCAGCAAAATTTCTTTTGGTACCTCGACAAATTCGCCGTAATAAAATTTTATTGCAGCAGAATAGATATCGGTTTCTTCTTCTCCTTCTCCGATTGCAAGCCGTAATTGTTTCTTGCCTACAAGCTTGCCGCTCCTGATATTAAATATGGAACAAGCTGAATCTTTTCCTTCATAAGCAATAGAAATAACATCCCTGTCTTCAAGATCATCGCTTACAACTTTTTGCCTTGAGGAAATTGCTGCAAGCTGGTTAATCTTATCTCTTATTTCTGCAGCTTTTTCAAATTCGAGCTGTTCAACGGACAAATTCATTTTTAGATTTAAGTCTTTAATTAATTCATCTGTTTTTCCTTTAAGGACTTTTACAACTTCGTTAACCATTTCATTATAATTTATCTCAGATATCAAACCTTCACAGGGTCCATCGCATTTTTTTATATGATAATCGAGACACACTTTGAATTTTTCCTTATCAATACTTTCCTGAGTAATATCAAGCTTGCAGCTTCTTATTTTAAAGACTTCGTTTATCATCCTTAAAGATGTTTTCATATTCTTTACATCTGTGTAAGGACCAAAATATTTTGAACCGTCTTTAATAACTCTTCTTGTAGGATAAACACGCGGGTAAGGTTCTTTAGTTACTTTAATGTACGGGAAGGATTTATCATCTTTTAGATTAACATTATAACGCGGTTTAAATTTTTTGATAAGATTATTTTCAAGTACGAGAGCTTCAATCTCGTTATCGGTGATAATAAGTTCAAGGTCATTTATCTTTTTTACCATAATTGTTGTTTTAGGAGAAGAGAGATTTTCGTGGAAATAGCTTCTAACCCTGTTCTTTAAATTATTCGCTTTACCGACATATATAACTCTGCCTTTGTCATTAAGGAATTGGTAGATGCCGGGATTCGACGGCAGATTTTTTATTTTCGTTTCTAATTTTGCATTCATATAAACTAAGTACAAAAGTTAAACTGTAAGCTACAGCCTGATAAAAAATAAGACAAAATTAAATATTAGTAAATGGATTATGTATGGGAATGCTGTGTTAGATTAGCAAAGGTTAACTTGTTAATACCCTGTTCTTACCGATAACTACGATACCGCTTTCACTAACTGTAAATTTCTTTTTATCTCCTTCCAGGTCAAACCCGATTTCATAACCTTCGGGAACTATAACGTTCTTATCGATAATTGCTCGCCTTATTCTTGCATGCCTGCCGATATTGGTATTATTCATTATTATAGAATCGGTTATGTAGCTGAAACTATTTACTCTGACTCCGGGTCCTAAGAGAGATCTTTCAACAAGTCCACCGGAGACAATTGACCCATCGCAAATAAGTGAGTTTAAAGTTCTTCCGACTCTTTCTCCCTCGTGAGAAACCGTTTTAGCCGGGGGAAACTGGTACTGATATGTTCTCATTGGCCAGCTAAAATCGTAAAAGTTAAATTCCGGTGTAATGCTTATAAGATCCATGCTTGCTTCATAGTAACTTTCGATTGTCCCGATATCCTTCCAATACGGTTTCATTTTTTTGTTCTCATCAAAAAATTTATACGCAAAAACATTTAAGCTGGATTTAACCATGTAGGGAATAATATCCTGACCGAAATCATGGTTCTTAATTTTCTTTTGCTCCATTTCCTGCATTATATCTCTTAAAACATTTGCATTAAAAACATAGATGCCCATATTGACGAATGAAAAACCTGGGTTATCGGGTATTACGGGGGGGTCTGCGGGTTTTTCAATAAATGAATTCACTTTATAATTTTTATCGACTCCGACAATTCCAAACCTGTTTGCTTCTTCTTTTGCAATTTCAATGCAGGGAATTGAAAGGTCGGCTCTCATATCAATATGATATTGAAGAAGCTTTAAGTAATCCATTTTGTAAATATGATCTCCGCCGAGAATTAGAACCCACCGGGCTTTCCTGTCACTTGAGAAAAGATTAATGTTCTGGTAGATAGCATTTGCCGTACCGAGATACCAGTCGTTATTCATTTTTCTTTGAGGTGGAATTGAATATATAAACTCGCCCAGTTCAGGATTAAAAATGCTCCACGCTTCAAGTATATGTTGATTTAATGAATCCGATTTGTATTGGGTAAGCACATAAATTTTTCTCAAACCGGAGTTAAGGCAGTTCGATAAAGCGAAATCGATTATCCTGTATTTACCTCCAAACGGAACTGAAGGTTTACTCCTGTGAGCAGTTAGAGGATACAATCTTTCCCCTTGTCCGCCGGCAAGCAGCATGGTTACTGTATCTCTAAGAATTGATGAGCCAGGGAAAACCATCATATCTTCTTTTGTTCTTGGTAAATAATATATCGAAATATGATTTGATTGGCAATTTCTGTAAATATTATTTTACTGTAAAGAAAATCTTTAATAAGTTTCCTTAGGAAACCATTCTACTAAAACTTGTAGATGCAGGTATGAAGACCAAATCAAAATTTATTTCCGTAGGTATTTTTACTCTATTCTTTTTTATCGGCTGGAAAATAGGAGACTCTCCGCTTAATTATTCTCTTAAAACTGTTAAGGAACAGGCAAATATTGTTAAACATAGACTATTTCAAATACCATATATTAATATTGCTGCTAATTACATTTCTGAAACACAATACAAAATAGATGTAATTCATTATAATTTGAATTTTAATCTTTTCCCGAAGGAAAAATTGCTGATAGGAGACGTAACGGTTACAGGAATCTTAAAAGATAAAAATGTTGCTGAGTTACATTTGAATCTTTACGATAACATGAAAGTTGAAAATCTTACTTTAAACGGTAAGGAAAACACTTTCTTACAGAATGATACGAGATTGTCTATTCCTTTAAGCGAAACAAGACCGGATACTTTTATTATTGAAATTACTTATTCAGGAAAGCCTAAAAAAATAGGTCTTTCCTCTTTTGTCTTCGGTGAACTAAACGGGAAATCAGTTATTTATAATCTTAGCGAGCCCACATTCGCATCTACCTGGTTTCCCTGCAACGATATTCCTTCAGATAAAGCTTTGATGGACATAAGCATAACAAATGATTCTATCTATACTTCAGCTTCAAACGGCATACTTGTTAGCGAGGCTACAGAAGGAGGAAGAAAAACATACCACTGGAAAACTGATTACCCTATTTCGACTTATTTAATTTCTGTTTACTCTTCTATCTATACTAAATTCACAGATGAATATGTTTCGCCTTTAAGTAAGGATTCTATGACCTTGGAGTATTATGTTTTTCCCGAACATCTGGATAACGCCAAAATCGATTTTGCAGATCATCCTAAAATGTTATCCTTTTTTGCCGAAACTTTTGGTGAATATCCTTTTATTAAAGAAAAATACGGTGTTGCGGAATTCCTTTGGCAGCTTGGTGCAATGGAACATCAGACTTTAACCGGCATAGGCTCAAATTTTGTGGGTGGTAAAAAATTTTTTAATGATATATTCGTGCACGAATTATCCCATCAATGGTGGGGAAATGCCGTCGGGCTTAAATCGTGGAAGGATATATGGCTGAATGAAGGTTTTGCAACTTATTCTGAGGCTTTATATGCTGAACACAGAGCGGGGGCTGAAGCATTACAATCGTCAATGCTTTCAAAACGCAGCGATAATTTTATAGGAAAGCTATATGATCCCGGTGCCGATATGTTCAGTTCTACAGTTTATGACAAAGGAGCCTGGGTTCTTCATATGCTCAGATGGGAAGTAGGAGATTCAAGCTTCTTTAAGATTTTGAGAGAATATTTTGAGAAGTACAAATACAGCTCTGCCTCAACAAGTGATTTTCAACATGTTTGTGAAAGCATTTCAGGTAAAGATCTCCGGCACTTTTTCACTCAGTGGGTTTTTGAAGGTGATGATCAGATTAAGATGAATGTTAAATGGAAAATTGAATCAAGTACAAATGAAAAAACTATTATTAAAATGGAGTTGAATCAAATCCAGGATAGGTATAAAGTATTTGATTTTCCCGTTGAATTTCAGTTCCTTGATAAAAAAGGAAATTATGAAAATGCGATATTCAGAGTTGATTCGAGAAGCAAAACAATTCAGCATGAACTGAAACTGGAACCTGTTATTATTATTGCCGATCCGTCCGACTGGCTTTTGGCTGACATAAACGTCATACATAAGTAATTGTTATTGGCTTTCATTTTCACGCTCACAGTTCTTAAATTGCACTTCAAAAATAAAGTGAATAGTGGATAAAACTTACCTTTTTATTTCCGATGTTCATCTCGGCTTACGTAGTAAAGAAGAGGAAAAACAAAAAGAAAATCTTCTTATTAAATTTTTACAATTTGCCAGAGAAAATTGTGATGAACTTTTTATTCTCGGTGATCTCTTCGATTACTGGTTTGAGTACAAGCATGTTTATCAAAAAGGTTTTTTCAGAACATTATCTTCACTTCATGATCTGACTGAAAGAGGAATAAAAATTCATTACATAATCGGTAACCACGATTTTATGCACAGGGACTTCTTTGAGAAGGAGATTGGTGTTAAGTTATATGAAAAAGATATTGAAGCTCAATTAAATGGCAGCAGGTTCTACCTTGCCCATGGTGACGGATTAGTAAAGAATGACATTGGATACAAAATTCTTAAAAAGATTCTGAGGAATAAATTAGTTCAGAAAGTATACTCTGTAATTCACCCGGACCTTGGAATTGCACTCGCAAGCCGTACAAGTAAATCGAGCAGGGACTATACTTCAAAAAAAGATTATGGTGAAACTGACGGATTGTTTGAATTTGCTAAGAAGAAAATAGACTGCGGATTTAATTTTGTTCTGCTCGGTCATTTTCATCAAAGAAGGTTTAAACAATACAAAAATGGTATTTATATAAATTTGGGCTCCTGGATAGACGAGCCCTGTTATGGTATCTTTCAAAGTAATAAATTCGAAATAATAGACTGGAATTGAAACAATGGCAAAAAGGAAAAATTCCGATAATGATCTGAAGAAATACTTTAGTGATAAATCATACCGGAACAAGAAAAAATCATCGGGCTTTTTCAAGAAGCATAAATCAATTTTTCTTTCTGTTATTGGAGTTCTTTTCCTGGCACTGGTTATATATATTCTCAGTGGTTTACCTTCGCTGGAAGAACTTGAAAATCCCAGCCCGCAGCTCGCGAGCAAAGTATTTACTTCTGACGGTGAATTGCTTGGTCAGTTCTTTATAGAAAACAGGATAGAAACCGATATTGACAGTCTTCCACCTTTCCTAGTTGAAGCTTTAATTGCTACAGAAGACAGGGATTTTTACGATCACTGGGGCGTTAATTTATCCCGTTTTGTAAAAGCTATGTTTAAAAATGTTTTTACATTTTCAAGGGAAGGCGCAAGTACAATTACACAGCAGCTTGCAAAAAATCTTTACGAGTTAAAATCATCCAATGAAAACACTTTTGATACAGTTATAAGAAAAATACGGGAATGGATTACAGCTATCCAGATTGAAAAGAATTATACAAAGAAGGAAATACTCGAGCTTTATCTAAACGTATCTTATTTCGGCAGGAGTGCTTACGGCATTGAATCGGCATCGGAAGTTTATTTCGATAAGAAAGCCAACGACCTTACACTTCCTGAGGCGGCTTTATTCATTGCTTTGCTTAAATCTCCCGAACATTACGATCCGATAAGAAAAGTTGAAAATGCGCTTGCCCGGCGGAATCTTGTAATGCATAACATGGTTGTAACCGGAAAGTTAAGTGAAAGCGAATATGATAAGCTGAAGTTACAGCCTATCACTCTTGCTTCCGAAAGGATAGGAGGTTTAGTAACTGAGGCGCCTCATTTTATGGAATATGTCAGGCAACAGTTAACTGCAATATCCGATAAATATGGATACGATCTTTACAGGGATGGGTTGAATATCTATACCTCGATTGATATGAGGATGCAAAAGATAGCGAACAAAGTCGTTGCCAAACACCTTGCTGAATATCAGGTTATCTTTAATAAAAACTGGAACTGGAATAAAAATCAGGATGTATTGACTGTACTTCTAGATAAAGCAATTAAAGATAACCCCCAGTACAGAACCGCTTCTAACAGGGATGAAAAAGCAAGAATATATAATAAACTTAAATACAACCAGGAATTCGTTGATTCAGTAAAAAAGACTGAAAGCACTATTCAGGCAGGATTTGTTGTTATAGATCCAATTACTGGACAAGTAAAAGCAATGGTCGGAGGGGAGAATCAATATTTCGGAAGGGGATTAAATCACGTTACGGGAATAAGAAGACAACCCGGTTCTTCATTTAAACCACTGGTATATACAGTGGCGATAGATAACGGGTATTCACCCGCATATACATTGCTTAATCAGAAGTTTAATTATAGTGGCTGGTCCCCCGAAAATTCAGACAACGAATACGGCGGCTACATTACTTTAAGGGAGGCACTTGCATATTCTATAAATGTCGTAGCCGGAAGATTAACAATTGGTGAAATAGCACCGCCGAGCCAGGTATTGAAATACGCTATGAGATTGGGTATTAATTCTCAACTTAATCCTTATCCTTCAATTGCACTGGGTACTTCAGAGGTAAGCCCTATCGAGTTGACATCGGCTTATGGAACAATTGCAAATAACGGCGTTCACGTTGAGCCGATTTCTGTATTGCGAATTGAAGACAGGAACGGAATCCTTATCGATGAATTTGCGCCGCAGCATACTGAAGCAGTATCTCCGCAAACTTCAGCTGTAATAATAAATATGTTACAGGATGTTGTTAATTATGGGACGGGTGCAGGTGTAAGAAGATATTTTCAGTACCCTGCTGCCGGAAAAACCGGTACAACACAAAATTATTCTGATGCATGGTTTGTTGGTTTTACTCCTCAACTCGTTGCAGGTGTATGGGTTGGTTTCGATGATCACAGGGTAAAGTTTACAAACTGGT
>MGZZ01000109.1:13914-14162 GCA_001802795.1 Ignavibacteria bacterium GWC2_36_12
GGAAACAATGAATCTTGGAGATACTCGTCTTGCAACAGAAAATTGTCCTGAAACAGTAACAGATATTGCACTCGATAGAAATCTTCCGCCTTATTGTGAAATACATTCCGGCGGTGCTAAAATAAAACGTGAGGATAGAAAGGGGGATACGGGGTGGTAAATGGAAGATGGTAGATGGAAAACGGAAGATGCCTGCCGGCAAGGCAGGGAAGATGGGAATTGGTTATTTGAAGCTTTAATTATTCATT
>MGZZ01000109.1:14250-30995 GCA_001802795.1 Ignavibacteria bacterium GWC2_36_12
GAACACGCCGGAGTGGTGGAATTGGTAGACACGCACGGTTCAGGGCCGTGTGGCAGCAATGTCGTAGGAGTTCGAGCCTCCTCTCCGGTACAAGTTGATTTATTAAATTGGTTCGGCATGGCAGGCACGATAGCTTCAGGGTCTAGTCCGAGCAATCGTAGGAATTCCTTCGGGAAAGTCCTGTCCCGGGCACTTTAAACTCGTGGTTACGTAATAATGAGATTTCTAGATCAAAATCAAATTTGCAATTGGGATGCAATAATTGATAATTGTGATGAAATAGAAGGGTTAGATGAGAAACAAAAGACGTTAGTTAAAGAAGCATTCTCATTTTTAAAAAATGAATTTGGGGAAAATTTCCTCTTCAATCAGGGTAAAGAAGCCATACACCCATTCTTTGACCTATTAATAAATCATGTTTCTTCTACAAGACTTTGGTTTGTAGATTTAGTTGAAGCATTGCAGAAAGTAAAAACCTGTGAAAATTATAATGAGCTTTTAAAAAGATTAAAGAATCCAAAACTTTTTAATGAAGCAAAAAGTGTTTTAGATATAGCCATTAAATTTCTACTATCAGACCTTCAAATTGAGTTTGATTGTGAAGTGCTTGTAGATGACAGAATGAAGAAACCAGATATTAGAATAATTAATCCAGATACAAGAGAAACTTTTTATTGTGAAGTATCTATTTCAAATAAATCAGATATTCAAGAGATTGCTGAAATGACGGAGATAACGCTTTTTAATGCTACTTTTGTCTCAGGTCAGTTTTTAGAAATAGCTGGAAGAATAGAAAAAACTTTAACATCAGAAGAATTACAAATATATGCTATAAAGGTAAATCAGTTTGCAAATAATGTTGCCAAAGAAATAGGATTTGGAGAGCTTATTATTAATGGGGTTCTAACTTTAGGACTATCAACAAAAGAAAAAAAGAGTTTATTAGAGGAATGGGCAGCGAGAAACAACTGTGTGGTTGGATCATTTGATGGACCTCCATTTAATAGTAATGAGTTGCAACGAATGAGAGAAAAAATTTTTAAAGAGCAGAAACAACTTCCTAAAGATGTAGCTAATTTGATTATGGTTTATGACACCGACTTTTTCTATGGAATAAATAATATGATCGAGGTCATTGATGTTTTAGAAAAATTTGTATATAAACATAACCATGTACTAGCTTTAATAATTAAAGGAGGATATACGGGACAAATTAAACCTATCTTAATTATGCGTGAATTCCATATGTATTTACAAAAGGGCAGAAATGAATTAAGAGCAGAACAGTATTTAATAATATGGAACCATTTTTGTAAAAAACCTGTATCACCAGCTACTATGACAAAAATTTATCGTTCGATTAGAGAATACTGATTGACAAAAAGTTTTAATTTTTTTTGTAAAGTATTCTTTTATTTTAACTTCTGAAATAATTTAAATTCTATAAAGGATTTAATTTGAAAAAATATATTCTACTAATGGCTTTTCTTAACTTCTATGCAACTTATTTCGCTCAATCGTCTTCTTTAATATCCAACATCGATGGCAGAAAAACTTTTTCTTTAGATGGATACTGGAAGATAATAGTTGATCCTTATGAAAATGGTTTTTACAATTACCGTTATGATGAAAGAGATAATGGCTATTTCAAAAACCAAAAGCCTAAATCAAAAAGTGATTTGGTGGAATATGATTTTGATAAATCCGATTCACTAAAAGTACCAGGCGATTGGAATACTCAGAAAGAAAAGCTTTTTTTATATGAAGGAACAATCTGGTATAAAAAAGATTTTGACTATAATTTAACTTCCGGTAAAAGATTATTCGTTTATTTTGGTGCTGCAAATTATAAAGCCATAATTTACCTGAATGGAACAAAATTAGGAGAGCACGAAGGCGGTTTTACTCCTTTCAATTTTGAGATAACCGAACTTGCAAAAGAAAAAGCAAATTTTCTCATCGTTAAAGTAGATAATAAAAGAAGCAGGGAATTTGTTCCTACAGTTAATACTGATTGGTGGAATTACGGCGGAATAACCCGTAACGTTTTTCTTGTTGAAGTGCCTCAGACTTATATTAAAGATTATTTCATACAGCTTGATAAAAATTCCAATGATGAAATTTCCGGATGGATAAAGTTAGATGGAGAGAGGCTTAAGCAAAAAGTAGATATTAAAATTCCAGAACTTCGAAAAGAAATTTCAATCAACACAGATGAAAATGGATTAGGCAAATTTACTTTTAGCACTCAACCAATTTTGTGGTCACCTGAAAATCCCAAGCTTTATGATGTGAAAATATCTTCTGAAAGAGATTCTATAAGTGACAAAATCGGCTTCA
Organism: Ignavibacteria bacterium GWC2_36_12; assembly: GCA_001802795.1. Taxonomy (GTDB): domain Bacteria; phylum Bacteroidota; class Ignavibacteria; order Ignavibacteriales; family Ignavibacteriaceae; genus RBG-16-34-14. Next base: position 16,591 of record MGZZ01000109.1, read on the forward strand.
GAAGAATTGAAACAAAAGATGGAAAAATCTTGCTGAATGGCAAACCTATCTTTTTAAGAGGAATTTCTTGTCACGAAGAAGCCCCGATAAGAGGCGGAAGAGCAAATAGTAAAGAGGATGCTGAAACAATACTTAAATGGGTAAAAGAATTAAATGGAAACTTCATTCGTTTGGCTCATTATCCACACAGAGAAAATTTTATTCGGGTTGCCGATGAAATGGGAATTTTAGTTTGGTCTGAAATACCCGTTTACTGGACTATATTATGGGATAATAAGGAGACTTTCCGAAACGCGGAAAACCAGTTAACAGAAATGATCACTCGTGATAAGAACCGCGCTTCGATCATTCTCTGGTCGGTTGCAAACGAAACACCTTTGAGTGATGAAAGATTAAATTTTCTCACCAAGCTGACTGAGCAGGCGAGAAAGCTCGATAATACCAGGTTGCTAACTGCAGCGCTGGAAAATCATTATATAAATGAAAGCACAATTGTAATTGATGATCCTTTCGGCAAATATTTAGATGTAGTAGGATTGAATGAATATCTTGGCTGGTATGACGGCTTGCCTGATAAAATTGCTAAAATTAATTATGTTACTGTATATAATAAACCGATTATAGTAAGTGAATTTGGTGCAGGCGCTTTACAGGGTTTGTATGGAGATAAGATGGAGCGATGGACTGAAGAATACCAGTCATACGTTTATGAAGAACAAATTAAGCTTATGAAGAAAATGCCGAATTTGGGAGGAATGTCTCCATGGATTCTCATGGATTTTCGTTCGCCACGCCGTCCTTTGCCGGGTATCCAGGACTTTTATAACAGGAAAGGTTTAATATCAGATAAAGGAATTAAGAAGAAAGCTTTTTATATTCTGCAAGAGTTTTATAAAGGATTTTTTTAAATTAATATTACTAATTCTTCCAGGGGTATTTGTGATTATCTGTTGAGCGTAGATACTTATTATTAAATTAAAATAATAGAAAGGAATCTCCAATGGACAGGTATTTAATCGAAACAACACATACAAAAGAAGACTGCCTCCATGCACTCGATCTCATTTTAGCGCACGGTTTTATAACACATTATGATTGGGGATGTGATGAAGGTATACACACTGGCTGGGCAATAGTTGAAGCTGACAGTAGTGCAGAAGCTCTTCTTTCAGTTCCGTCATTAATAAGAAATAAAGCACGTGCTGTTAAACTGAAAAAATTCTCTCCTGAAATAATTCAGGCAATTCATGAGCAGATGGGAGATTAATTTTATCGGCAAAGCTAATTGCTGTTAACTCTCTTTAGTGCCAGAATTGTAAGATCATCAGTTTTAGAGTTGCCTGATAAAAATAAATTTAAATCTTCAAGCACTCCATTAACTAATTCTTTTGGCGAAGAATTCCTTAATGATGATACGATCTTTACTAATCTTTCCTCGCCATATTCTTCGTCGTTAGAAGAAGATTCAGTCAAGCCATCGGAATATAAAAACAGGATATCACCGGCATCAACAACAAAAGATTTTGAATCATAACCGGAATCACAAAACAAACCTATGGGCACACCTGTAGACCCGATTTTTATTATTTCATTCTTTTTAATTAATAAAGGGGGATTATGCCCGGCACTGCATATTTCGATCTCACCTTTCGAGTTTGCTTTTCCGCAAACAAGAGTTGCAAAGTGAGATGATATAGTGCTTTCGCAGAATAATCGGTTTGCTCTTTCTACTAAGGAATTTACTTTTAAGTCAAAAGAAATAAGACTATGAAACATAGCACGCATATGCGACATTAAAAGTGATGCAGCCACTCCTTTACCTGAAACATCGCCCAGCAAAAATAATAACGAATCTGTGCCGTCTTTATATTCTATTATATCGCAGTAGTCTCCGCTTACAGCTCCTGCCGGTAAATAAGAATAAAATATTTCCCAGCCTGCTGCAATCAAATCATTTTTGGGAAGAAGTCCATGTTGAATTTTTGAAGCCAGACCAAGGTCTTGTTCAAGCATTTTTTGTTGAGCGGCATTCATATGATCAAGGCAAACTTTAATCAAAGGATCGACTTTAAGGCGGTCAACCTCGATAGACTCATTGCAAACAATGCAGATACCGTAAGTATTATTAGTAATCCTTTCAAGTGCGGCATCAACTTCCTGAAGCAGGTACACGAGGTTTCCGGCTTCACCGAATCTTTTAACTGAATCCTGAAGACGATCCCTTCTTTCAATCAGCTGCTCTCTTATTTCACTAACATTTAGCTGCGTCATAAGTACACCTTGGTTAAATTACATTGGGAATTAAAGTATAATAATATATTTAATCAACCTATATTCTTACAAACAATTCTTATGAACGGTATTTTTTGAAGTTTACCGGATATAAATGGAATTAAATTTCTAAAACCGTATTTTAAAATTCGAAAATATAGAATACTTGAATGCTTCAAAAAGATTTTTACAAACAGGTTATTTACTTCGCAAAAACCCATTATGAAAATTTTCCTGTAATTTCTTTTCTTATACCGAAAGAACTTCAAAAGCATATTGCTGTTATATATTGGTTTGCCAGAACCGCAGATGACTTTGCTGACGAAGGAAATCTTACCGTAGAAGAAAGATTAAAACAGCTTAGCAAATTTGAAAGTAATTTTACCTCTGCACTAAACGGCAATCCGCAGAATGATTTTGAATCAGCCTTAACCAATACAATCAGTGAAAAAAAACTCACTCCATCTCTTTTTTATGATCTTCTAAAAGCTTTCAAGCAGGATGTAACAAAGAAGCGGTATATAGACTTTAACGAAGTTCTTGATTACTGTAACCATTCAGCGAATCCGGTTGGGAGACTTATTCTTGAACTTTTTAATATAAGAAATGATGAGTGTTTCCGGCTTTCCGATAAGATTTGTACCGCTCTCCAGCTTACCAATTTTTACCAGGATTTAGCGTTAGATTTCCGAAAGGGGAGAATTTACCTTGCTAAAGATGAAATGCAAAAATATGGTGTGAACGAAAAATCATTTGAGTTAAAAGAAAATAGTCTTAATTTACAGCAACTTTTAAAGCACAATATTGGGCGCACAGAAGAGATGTTTAAGGAAGGAAGGGGATTACTAAAGCACTTAAAAGGCAGACTGAAGTTTGAAATTGGCTGGACGATTCTAGGAGGCGAAGCAATACTGGAAAAAATAAAAGAGATTAATTACAATACAATAAATATAAGGCCCGAGATGAACGGGAAAGATTTTTTAATGTTATTGTTAAAATCATTTTTAAAATAAGATAAATGAAAGTCAATCTTGTATTTACTGCAAAATCTGAATTAATTAAACAGAGGTTAAAATGGCTTCGATTGCTTTAAAAGATTTGTTAGAAAATTTTAATGATTTGGCGGATGATGAAAAAGAATATTTTCTGGAAATTGCAAGAAAACAATTAATCGAGTTTAGAAGGTACAAAATTTCCGAAAGGGTTAAGGAAGCAGAAGAAAATTATAAAGCCGGCAAAGTAATTTCAGGAAATGTAAAGTCCTTGTTGAAGGACATTGAGAATGATTGAATTTGTCTGGGATGGCAATTTTCGTAGAAGCTATAAAAAGAAAATATTCCGGAATACTGAACTTAGATCCAAATTCAATCAATCAATAAAAATGTTCTCTGAGAATCCTTTTAATGTAAAACTTAAGACTCACAAATTATCTGGAACATTAAAAGATTGTTGGGCTTTTTCCGTAGATTATAATTTTAGAATAATTTTTAAATTTATAGACAAGAATAAAGTTTTATTGATTGACATTGGTTCACATGATGAAGTTTATTAAAATTAAATGGAAATATAAATTATATTTTTTCTTTAGTGGGTAAAAGCATTGTTTTTATGATAGACGCAGCAAAAGATATAGCAAAGACAAGCAAGAGCAGCTTTTATTATGCTTTCAATCTTCTTCCTGAAGAGAAGAGGGAAGCAATGAATACTGTTTATGCTTTCTGCAGGAAGACCGATGACATTATTGATGAGGGGAATGAAACTGATGAAATAAAATACGAGAAGCTCCGCAAATGGCGGGTAGAGCTTGAGAGAGCATTTAACGGAAATTCGGATTATACACTTCTTAATAAACTTGGAAGAACAATTCACAAATTTAACATTCCTTATGAGCCTTTCTTTGAACTGCTTAAAGGAATGGAGATGGATTTACAAAACAAAAGATATCTAACATTTGATGATCTCAGCCTTTACTGTTACAGGGTTGCTTCGACTGTTGGATTGATGTGCATCGAGATTTTTGGCTACAAACACAAATCTGCAAAAGAGTTTGCAATAAACCTCGGGATTGCACTCCAGCTTACAAATATTTTGCGCGATATAAAGAAAGATTCTCTTAAAGGAAGAATTTATCTTCCGCAGGAAGACCTCGAGAAATTTTCTTACAGTGAAGAGGATATCTTTAAGCAGAAATATGATGAAAGATTCGTCAACCTGATGAAGTATGAAGTTGATAGAGCGGAAAGATTTTTTGAGAACGCAACAGTGAACCTTGATCTCGATGATAAAAAAGCTATGTTTGCTGCAAGAGCGATGCAGCATATTTATAAAAGGCTTCTTGAAAAGATAATTGATGCAGAGTACAATATTTACCAGAAGAATATTAAGGTAAGCTCTTTTGAGAAAGTCGGTATTTCACTCGGAGTTTGGGCAAAGTACCGTTTAGTTTATTGATGAAAAAAGTTATTGTTATCGGCGGAGGATTTGCAGGTCTTTCAGCCGCATCTTTCCTTGCAGATTCCGGAAGTAAGGTTGAATTAATTGAAGTCTCTCCAAAACTCGGGGGTCGAGCATATTCCTTTTATGATGATGAAACCGGCTCAGTTATAGATAACGGTCAGCATATTTTAATGGGGTGTTACAAAGAAACACTAAAGTTTCTGAAACTCATCGGTGCAGAGAAAAACTTTTCCTACCAGGAAAGACTTAAAGTTGATTTCTTAAATGATAATGGGAAACATTTCAGGCTGGAAGCGACGCAGCCTTTTTATCCACTTAATCATCTTTTTGGATTATTGAATTTTGAAGCTCTTAGTTTTAGCGACCGGCTTAAAATTCTCAAGTTTTTTGTCAAATTATATTTTTATTCAGATGAGGAATTAAAAAAACTAACAGTCCACCAATGGTTTTTATTGGAAGGGCAGAATGAAAAAATAAGAGAAGCTTTCTGGGACTTTCTTGCTGTTGGTGCTTTGAATACAAGTACAACTAAAGCCTCCGCCAAAGCTTTTGCCGATATAATTAAAGAAATTTTTTCAAAAGGGAACAAAGCTTCAACAATAATTCTTCCGTTAAAAGGATTAACAGAATCTTATTGCAACGAGGCACAAAGCTTTATTGAGAAAAAAGGTGGAATAATAAATCTTTCCGAGCAGGTTACTGGTTTTGAAATTGAAAATAATGAAGTAAAGAAAATCATAACTTCCAAAAGAACTATAGCTGATTTTAATTATGTGATTAGTTCCGTTCCCTGGTTTGCGATTAAAACCTTCGAGGTTAGCGTTGGGCAAACAGTTGGAGAACCTCGAAGGTTCTTACCTGATGTTAATTTAAATTTCGAACATTCATCAATTCTAACAATCCATATTTGGATAAAAGAGAACAAATTGCAGGAAGATTTTTACGCTCTGATCGGTTCACCGCTTAACTGGATATTCAATCACAAAGATCATATTACCCTTGTTAAAAGTGATGCAAATGATATTATTGATAAATCAAAAGAAGAGCTTTTTGAAATGGCTGTAGCTGAGTTAAAAAAGTACGCAGGAATTGAAAAGGAAGAAATTAAATCTTACAAAGTAATAAAAGAGAAACGTGCTACTTTTGTGCCAAATAATGAAACAATTGATAAAAGACCAAACACAAAAACAAAAATTAAAAATCTATTTCTCGCAGGGGATTGGGTAAATACAGGACTTCCTTCAACAATTGAGGGCGCCGTGAAAAGCGGAAGGTCGGCAATGGAAGAAATTGAAAGATTACCTGTCTCGACTTAGCAGTCGAGCCAAGGCGGGTAAAATTAAAAAGTGAGGCTCACCTTAATGTTCAGTATTGGTCGTAAAGGTGAACCTCACTTTGGAAAAAGTTTGTTCGGATAAACCGACCGAAATAAAACTGCCAGCTGTCAGGCAGAAATTAAAAGATTCAAAGATTGAAAAATTATATGTGCCTAAAAATTATTTTTTATACTCTTCATGGATGATTTGAGCAATTTTGATTGCCTTTGGTGTTATCAGAGCCCAATATTCCTTGTAACCGACACCTTTTAATAAAACTTGATTAATGTCTGATAGGATAATGGTATAATTACCATTATCAGTTGTATCTAATATTTCCGGAATTGACCATTTCAAAAAAGAATTTCCACCACCACCCATAGAAATCGGTTTTATATAGAATTGCTGGGCCATCGCACTGAGGTTAAGTAAATCAGAAATTACACCATCTGAATTTTTATTTATGTTTTGTTGAGATAGAATTGGCGTTGTGAGAAAAGAAAGAAAAATTACGGAAGCAAAAAATGTCTTCATTTTAAAAACTCACTTTATTTGTTTCAAATTAAATATAATCTTTTAATTTTTCAATCTTGCAATCACAGCTCTTCACTCAACAGATAAGTAAGCACTGTAATCGCTGCGGCACCGAGTTCCATCTCTCTCGGATTTATTTCACCAGGCTTAATTTCAAAAGCACTACATCGTGTGAAGGTACTTCTGCTGAAAAAGTTTTATCTGTTTTTCCTATGTTTTTATTAACCCACAAATCTTTAATTGAGTAAATAGTTTTGTTGCAGTTTAATTCTTTCCCGGAAAAAGAATCTGAAACGGTTTTATCTTTCCAGGAGAATTCAACAGGTTTAACCACAGAACTGCGATTTAAAAAACAAACTGCCCATTCTCCGTTCTTTAAAGGTTTGAACCATGTTTCAACACTGTCTTCAGAGGAATATTTAAAGCCTTGTATTCCGAGAGCATCCTGGTCAACTGCGATCACTTCTTTATGAGTAAGTATTTCATTTGTTTCTTTGGACATATTTCTCAAATCGTTTCCTGAAATAAGTGGCGCAGCCAGCATACACCACATCGAGAAATGTGCACGGTCTTCATTGACCGACATTCCGTTTCCAACTTCCATCATATCCGGGTCATTCCAATGGTCAGGTCCGGCATAAATCCTTAAGCCGTCCTGTTTATCTAAAATATACATAACTCCCCAGGATTTCCATGTTCCATGATCTACAATGCAGTCAAAACAATTTGTAATATCGCCGGTTGTTCGCCATAAGTGTCCAATGTTTTCAGCCCAATCCCAGGGCTTGTTATCTCCCCATTCGCAAAGGCTAAAAACTATCGGGCGACCTGCGGCATATAGAGCATTTCTCATAGTTAAATAAGCTCCTTCGGCATTGAGCGCCTCGGTGTTGCACCAATCATATTTCAGGTAATCAATTCCCCATTTTGCATAGGTCATTGCATCCTGGTATTCGTGACCGCGGCTGCCGGGTCTGCCGCCGCAGGTATTCCATCCTGCATCGGAATAAATACCAAGCTTTAACCCAAGTGAATGGATATAATCGGCGAGAGCTTTCATTCCTGAAGGGAAACGCTTTGGGTCAGGATGAATAAAACCGAGACTGTCGCGCTGCCCATGCCAGCAATCATCAATATTAATGTAAACATAGCCAGCATCTTTCATCCCGCTGCTAACCATAGCATCGGCAGTTTTGCGGATTAGTTCTTCATCAACATCGCATGCAAATTTATTCCAGCTGTTCCAGCCCATTGGAGGCGTTAATGCAAGGTCGTTAAATTTTTGAGGGAAAGTCGATGCTGATAAAAGTACCACAATTATAAAAGATAATTTTTTCATTTGGCTAAATCCTTTTTTGCTGAATTTATTTTTTCTAACCATTAAAAATAAGACTATCAGTTTCAAAATATGAGATTTAGTTGACCGGATAACCTTTTATTTAATTAAAGGACCCTTATTTGGTAAAAGCTTAAGCCTGATTCCATGCATCGCTTGCTTAAAGAACTCGCCGCCCGGAGTTAGTTTATAAGTATCCCATGATTCGAACATTCTTGGATACCATTCAGGATCAAAAACCCAGGCGATCCAGCTTATTCCTTTGTCTTCAAGATATTTTATTATTGCATTTCCGTATTCACCATTTTCTGCGAGTGTTTCTTTACCTGCGGTAAAACCTAATTCGGTTGCAATTACAGGATAAGTATTTGCTGCAAAACCGAAATTCTCTTCCCACTTCGGCTCGTATGGTTTTTCTCTCTTGTGTGGATATGGATGTGTAACATAGCCAATTCCTTCAGCTCTGACAGGCTCAATTAAGAGCGGAGTTAAATCATAAGCCCAGTCAAAGCCTGCAACAAGTGGAATTGTTTCTTTATCGTAAGCGCGGATTAGATCGATCATATCTTCGTTAAATTTTCTCCATTCGCTCCAGGTCATTGTACCGAGCTCACCGCGGTAAAGTGTAGGTTCGTTGAATAATTCGTAGAAAGCAACGGTGTTATTTCCACTGTAATGCCTGGCTATTGTACGCCAGAATTCATAAGTCTCCCTTTGAGTTGTGTTGTACATCGGATTCTGGAATAATTCCATTTTTAAATTACCGATGGTATGCCAGTCTATTATAATGTATATACCGAGTTCTGTGCACCACTCGACTGCCTTGTCAAGCAGCTTCAGGTATTTTTCAGGAGTACGTTCACGCCACGCAACAGGATGGACCGGAATACGGACCAGCATAGTGCCCATTTCTTTTACTTTTACAAAATGATTTTTATTCCAATGTCCCTGGTGTTCTATTTTATCCGGGTCTGAAATAGACAACCCGCGGAACAAAATTGTATCCCCGTTCGAATCAACAAATTTATTCCCTTTAACTTTTATAAGTGGAAGTTTCTTTGGGTCGGTATTATTTAATGGCTTACCTGGGTGCCGGTCATACCACCATTCATGATATTTTTTTTGTTGAGCGTCTGTGTTTTGTAAAAACAATGAAATAATAAATGCTGCAACAATTAACCCGATTATTTTATTCATGTTTTTCTCTAAATTTTCTGATTAAATTCTAAAGAACTGTTAAATCTAAAAAAAATTAACTTAACTGTTTATAAATTCAGATTATTTTAATTACTCTTATTAAAATTAATAGTTAGTTAACTCTAAATAATTTTTAGGAAAACAGATGAATAAAGCGGATGTTTATATTGAAAAGCTTAAACTTATTCCTCATCCCGAAGGAGGATATTTCAGGGAAGTGTACCGTTCGGAGGAATTGTTGGGAGATAACGTATTGCCGCTTAGGTATAAAGGGAATCGTTCCTTTTCAACATCAATCTATTTTCTTTTAATGGGAGAACAGAAATCTCTGCTGCACAAATTAAAGTCAGATGAAATATGGCATTTTTATGATGGAAGCAGTATAAAATTATATACAATTAATAGTGAAGGTAAAATCTTGGAAAAATTACTCGGTAGAGATATTGAAGGAAAAGAAAGCTTGCAGTTAGTTATTAAAAGAGGATACTGGTTCTGTGCAGAGGTTTCCGATAAAAGTTCTTTTTCACTGTTTGGCTGTACAGTCGCACCGGGATTCGATTTTACCGATTTTGAATTGGGAGAAAGAAAAAAACTCTTGCGGCTTTATCCTAATCACGAAAAGTTTATAAAAAACTTTACTGTGTAGTAATAATTTAATGATGATGGTTTACCTGCAATGGAAGTCTGTTAAGACAAAGTGCAGAATATTTACCTTAAAACGAATATCTTAAAACTTTACATTATCCGGGTATTTTAGTTAGGATATTGCAAATTACATCTAAAATAAGATTGAAATAAAAAGCTAATTTCTCTATTTTTCGTTCGAATTTTAAAATATTAGGAGACCGCATTAAGCCACATTTACTTTTGTTTTAATTAGTAATTTTCTTTTTAAGGCTTTTTATCATAGCGAGAGTAACAAAACTAATCTGGACTGGCTTCCGAATAGTTCTGGTTTATGCGGTTATAGTATACGCGGCAATAAACTTAGGCTTTTCTCATCGGTATGTTTCCCAGGTAAAAGATTCAATATGGATTGATGCTTTTTTTAAATATCAATACGATCAGAATTCTATACCGATTGATAATCCATTAGAAGATAAACAATTTGTTCAAAATGTCCTTTCACAGAAGATAGATTTAGATCTTGCTGCATTAGCTGATTCAACCCTCGACAACACTTCAATTGACTCTCTTATTAATAAAACAGATAGCTTAGCTATAAAAGATTCCGTATTAGTTGATTCTACAGCATTAGACTCTACAGCAAGGTTGAAGTATTTCCGCTATCACAGGGAAGATGCTCCTTATGTTTCTTTTAAAGAAAAGAGGATGTCAAAATTTTTTGCTCAACCTTCTCCAACTTTTAAAACCCGGACAATTGAAATTGACTCGACAGGGAAATATGTAATAGTTAAAGAAGAGATAGCAGGAGAGGAAACGAAAATACTTCTCAAAATGCCCGTAGATGAATATATTCAGATGCGACTTGCTGTAAGGGAAAGACAATTATGGGAAAAGGAGGGATATGCCTATGAACTAAAAGAAACTAAAAGAGAACTAAGTGATGTAATAAAAGACTTCACTGATTTTGAAATCCCGCTACCAAGTGTTGGTGTTCTAAGCATTTTCGGTGAACCCAAAATCAGTTTAAAAATCGGCGGGGCTGTGGATATTCATGGCGCTTTCAGAAGTGAAACTACCGAAGGCGTTACTGCCTCGCGTTTAGGTAATACAAGGAATGAACCTGATTTTAAACAACAGGTGCAAATAAATGTTAATGGAACGATAGGTGACAAACTTAATATTAATGCAGACTGGAATACCGAGAGAACTTTTGAGTATGAAAACCAGCTTAAGATAAAGTACACAGGATATGAAGATGAAATAATTCAAAGTATTGAAGCAGGAAACGTTTCTCTGCAAACTTCACCGTTGGTAGGGGGTTCCGAAGCTTTGTTTGGTCTTAAAGCTGTTTTCAAAATGGGTCCTTTAACTTTAACTACTCTTGCCAGTCAAAAGAAAGGCGAAGTAAAAGAAGTTAGCGTTTCAGGTGGGGCAACCTCAAAAGAGTTTACTAAAAGAGCTTACGATTATTCAATAAATCACTACTTCCTTGATACTCTTTATGCCAGCGTAAACCCCGAGCTTAATTTATTCAACAGGTACTACAGCAGCTCCACACCGGAAATAGTTCCGGAGTATACAATAGTTGATATCCAGGTATGGAAATCGGTTAATGTAGTTACGCCGGATAATTCTAAAGAAAGAAACGCAAACGTTTATATTAATTTGCTACCGCTAAGCAAAGGACAAAACTATGATGACGTCGATCCGACATTAAGGATGGAATTAGATGAACCTGTAGAAGGTGAAAAATACGGCTGGCGCTTTCTATTGCTTGAGGAGAAAACTGATTACATTCTTCATCCTGAAACAGGTTATATAACATTCACAACTCAAGTTCAACCAACTGATATTATAGCGACTGCATACCGCGTCCAGAGAAGCACATCAACAAACGATGATGATGAATATTACGGAGAATTTGTAACTGCAAGTACACCTAGCGATCAAAAACTTGTCCTGAAGCTTATTAAACCGAAAAATCTTCAACCCAATTTGAAACAAGCATGGAAACTTCAGTTAAGAAATATTTATCCTACAGACTCCAGAAATATTAAAGAAGATGGTTTTGAATTCAATATCCAGTACGAAATTGAAGGACAGGAACCGGTTGTCGATCTTCCTACATCTTCGGGCCAGGTTAGATTACTTAATGCCTTTGGTCTCGACCTTCTTGATGCAAGTAAAAATCCGAATCCTGATAATGCTTTTGATTTCAGAGCAGGTGTAACAGTTATTCCTGCAACAGGGGAAGTTATTTTCCCTGTACTCCAACCTTTTGGAAGAGATTTGCCGGAAGAGATCCCCGGAAATTTTGCTTTCCAGGAAGTTTACGACACTACTAATACTTCGGCAAGCAATATAAAGGATAAAGACAAATGGATTTTGAGAGGTAAAAGTACGGGCGAAGCTACATCATCTTATTCGCTTGGTTTTAATGTTGTAGAAAATTCTGTAAGAGTTTTATTAAATGGTCGTGAACTGACTCCGGGTATAGATTATAATGTCGATTATAACATAGGACAATTAGTAATCCGGAATGATGCTGCTTTAGTACCCGGCGCCGACTTAAAAATTACTTATGAACAAAATGATCTGTTCCAGCTTGCTTCAAAAACACTTTTAGGTGCAAGGGGCATTATTGATTTATCAAAAAAAACTAAATTGGGATTTTCGGCTCTTAAGCTTAATCAGGAAACGCTGAGTGATAAAGTAAGAATAGGCGAGGAACCGCTAAGCAATGCTATTTATGGTGTTGATTTTAGTACGAGCGCCGATCTGCCTTTCTTAACAAAAGCACTTGATAATATTATTTCTACAAAACAGATGTCAACGCTTAACTTCGCAGGGGAGTATGCGTATATAAACCCTGACCCGAATACCAAAAAAAGCACTATTTCATCAGACCAGGGAAAAAGCATAGCATATATTGATGATTTTGAGGGGGCAAAAAGAATAATCCCGATCGGTATTTCATATACCGGTTGGAAGGATTTAAGTCCTCCCGATAAGCTTCCGTTTCTTCCGGATACCCTTTCATATGAACAATCAATGGCTTATAAATCCAAAGCATGGTGGTATACAATTACAGGCGATGTGCTTGTAAATCAGATTTGGCCTAACCGCCAGGCTGGTAAGCAGAATCAACAGGTAACGGTAATGGATTTTGTTTTTCAACCTGATACACCGGGAACATATAATCATAATTCTTTGATTCACCAGAATCTGCAGCAGAACTGGGGTGGTGCAATGAGGCTTCTTTCGTCAACAGCAAATAACCTGGTTGAAGAAAATATAGAATTTATAGAATTCTGGGCCCGCGTACAGAATTCTCCCTCGAACTCGAAAGTATATATTGATCTCGGAAGCATTAGCGAAGATGTAATTCCTAACAGGCTGCTGAATACGGAAGATAAAAAGCTGAATGAAGTAATTGATGAAGGGGAAGATACAGGACTTGATGGAATTTTTGATCCTGACGAAAGAGCTCAGTATGGTAGTACAGAATCCGACCCAAGCCGGGATAATTTCGCTTTTAGTGGTACGACTTCAAACAACCCGTATGATTATTTTAACATTAATGGAACTGAAGGAAATGCTATTTTGTCCGATAACGGCAGACTGCCCGATACTGAAGATCTTAATAGAAATGGTACGCTTGATCAATTGAACAGTTATTTCAGGTACGAAATACCACTCGATACAAGTGCTGCTACAAACTCATATATTGCCGGCGGCGGTAATAACGATAGCTGGTATTTATTTAGAATTCCTTTAAAAGATACATCAACAATAGTCGGAACCCCCAGCTTTTCCAATGTAGAAGCAATAAGACTTTTTACAACCGGTGTAAATGGTATAGTTCATTTAAGAATTGCCGAGTTTAATCTTGTAGGAAGCCAATGGCAGAAAGCTATAAAAGAAGATTCAACTCTTTCAGTATCAGTTATTAATTATGAAGATAATCCAAAATATTCGTTGCCGCCGGGAGTTTTCCAGGAAAGAGACCGCTCCCAGACTGATGAAAATGTATTAAGAAATGAACAGTCATTAAATCTTATAGTAAATAACCTGGAAGATGGGGAATCGAGAGAAACCATTAAATTTCTTTATAGATCTCTTGATGTCTTTAACTATTCTGAAATGAAATTATTTGTTCATGGGGAGGAAGATATTATTTCAGGGTCACTTTCCGATACTTCAAACGGCAAATATGCTTCTGAAGTTTACTTTAAATTTGGTACCGATACAAATAATTATTACGAGTACAGACAACCGGTTCTGCCCGGCTGGAATGAAATAAGCATTCCATTTAGTGAAATAACCGCCCTTAAGCAAACGAGAGGAGATTCGGTAAGCATAATCTACCAGTTGCCGGTTTCCGGTAAGTCCGGGCATTTTTATCGTTTAAAAGGAAATCCTACGCTTACAGCGGTTAAATTTTTATCAGTTGGAATTCATAATATAGCAGAGACCACAGGAGATCCTCCATTTCCTCTTTCAGGGCAGGTTTGGGTAAATGAATTAAGAGTTATTGGCGCAGACGATTCTCCCGGCTGGGCTTACAGTTTTTCATCCTCAATAAGGTTAGCTGATCTTATGGGTTTAAGCTTTACTATGAGTAAAACAAATCCATATTTTCATAGACTCGCAGAAAGGTTCGGGTC
>MGZZ01000110.1 GCA_001802795.1 Ignavibacteria bacterium GWC2_36_12
TAAGGATTACTCCCGAAAATAAATTTATTAAAATATGATCTTATGACGCTCCTCGGACTTTCTTTATCCTGGTCCAGCTCGACCAGCCATCGTTGCTTTCTCTTTTCAAACTCGTCGTTCGGAAAAATAGGATTTACAATAACATCTTTGATAATCGGCAAAAGCTTATCCTGATCATCCTTCAGGAAATAAGAACTAAGACCGGAATATTCGGATGAGCCTGATGTATTTAATTCAGCTCCGTAAAAATCAAAAGTCTCTTCAATCTCTTCTTTAGTGTAGTTACTTGTGCCAAACAGTAATGCCTCGGCTGTTAACGCTGCCAGCCCGTTTTTATCTCCATCCTTTACAGCTCCCGCAGGAAAAATTGCAGAAACATAAATCAGGGGAACTTCATGCTGCTCCAAAAGATAAATTGTTAAGCCATTCTCAAGAACGAATTTTTCATAGTTTGGCAGCCTAAAATCGTTTGTCTGGCTAACTAAGAATTGATGAGGAAAAACAAAAAATAAGAGAGCACATAAAACTTTATTAATAATCTTCATTGCTATTCCTCCTCGGGTGAAATTAGGAATCCGACAGTGCTGTTGTTTTTCTGAAAATATTCTTTTGCCATAGACAGGATATCCTCTTGGGAAACTTTTTTATATTCATCGGCAGCATCGAAAAGCTTTGCATAATCACCAAAGAAAAGCTCATAAGTACCGATAGTATTCGATTTCCCATCTATAGTTTCCAAAGCTTTATAGAACCCCATCACCTTTTGATTTTTTACTTTTTGAAGTTCTTTTTCCGTTACTCCTTCAGCAGTAAGCTTATCAAGCTCATCATAAACCGCATTTTCAAGGCTATCGGGAGAAACACCTTCATTACAAATTGCATAAATAGTAAAAAGATAAGGATCAAAAGAATAACTCATATCTGTGTAAACTGCTGTTGCTAACTGCTTTTCATCAACAAGACTTTTATATAACCTTGAGGTATTACCGGACGAGAGAACAGAATTAAGAAGACTCAAAGCATAATATTCTTCGGATTTACTTTCCGGTATATGGTAGCTTATCATAATATTTGGAGATGAAACTTCTTTATGAACAACTACTCTTTTTTCACCAAGCTGTTCGGGTTCAACAATACTTACTTCCCGTGGGGGGGCACTTTCCTGGATTGACTCAAAATATTTTTTGGCAAGTTTCTCAACTTCTTCAACTGTAACATCCCCGGAAATTACAACGACACAATTGTTAGGTGCATAATAAGTATGAAAATAATTCTGAAGATCTTCTTTTTTCCAATTCTTTATGTCCGATTCATACCCGATAACGGGCCAGCGATAAGGATGTGCAAAAAAAGCTGCACCCTGGACCTGCTCACTTAATAAAACATAATTGCTGTTCTCGAGCCCCGTGCTTCTTTCCGAAAGCACAACTCCTCTTTCGCTTTCAATCATTTTATCATCGAAATCGAGGCAGCATATTCTGTCTGATTCAAGTTTAAATATTGTCTCCATGCTGCCGCTTGGAAACCAATCCGTATAGACAGTCACATTCTCTGTTGTATAAGCATTGTTTGAGCCACCGTTAGCTTCCATTACTATATCAAACATTTTAGGACCATAATTTTTTGAACCGTTGAACATCATGTGCTCAAAGAAGTGAGATAAACCGGTAATGCCGGGATGCTCATTTCTCGAACCAACTTTCCAGAAGAGATACATATTTGCATTCGGTATTGAGTGATCTTCCAAGACAAGTATTTTCATTCCATTACTCAAAAGTATTGTCTTTACGTCTTCTTTTTTTGCCTGCCCCAAAAGAAAACTGGAAATAATTAAAACTAAAATTGATAATCTCATTTTATACCTAATATTTGTTTAGTCAAAATTCTTATTTGCAGTATGTTCTATATATTTCTTTTCAGTATTTAAAATTATAGATGAAAAATAAAAGTATCAAACATTTTGTGATAATTGGTTAGATAATCTGAGATTATTATTTTTAATTAAATGCTTTCAAACTATAAACATATAATATGGGACTGGAACGGGACCCTTCTGAATGATGTGGGTCTGTGTGTTGATATAGTTAATAATATCCTTGTTAAAAAAAACCTTAATCCACTATCTATAATAGAATACAAAAATATCTTTACTTTCCCTATCAGGAATTACTATGAAAGAGCTGGCTTTGATTTTTCACAATATACTTTTGAGGAAGTCGGGCTGGAATGGATGTATGAATATGAAAGAAGAAGATTGGAATGTATGCTTCATTCGGGTGTTACAGAGACATTAATGTTATTAAAAGAAAATCGGATTGGTCAATCAATTCTTTCGGCTTATCCGCATAATACACTACTCGAAATAATAGCACATTTTAGTCTTAATGATTTCTTTACACACATTGTCGGACTCGATAATATTTACGCAACAAGCAAAGTTGAGCTTGGTAAAGCACTTATGAAAAAAATAAGTAACGGAAATGGAAAAGTATTGTTGGTCGGGGACACGGAACATGATTGCGAAGTTGCAGAGGAGATTGGTACTGATTGTGTTTTGATTGCAGACGGACATCAGAGTAAACAAAAACTTCTTGCCTGCAACGTGCCGGTTTTTGATTCTCTCCTCGAATTCAGCTCCAGACTTAACAACTCTGGTCTCTAATTTGATAAATTATCACTGAGTATTTATTACTACGTTTCGAATAAAGGTTTTTGCAGACTACAATCAAAATATTATTGATTATTAACTTATTAAGTAGTAATCTTTATTACCGATTTATTAGTTTAAAAGCATCTTTAACAATCATCGAGGCAAAGAATGAGAGCCATTTGGACGGGTCATATAAGATTCTCCCTTGTAACTATTCCGATCAGGCTTTACAGTGCAATTGATTCTAATGAAACTGTCAGTTTCAATCAATTGCATAAAGAAGACAGCGGAAGAGTCGGTTATGACAAAAAATGCAAGAAGTGCGGGAAGTCTTTAACTGCCGAAGAAATAGTTAAAGGATTTGAATACGAACCGGATCAATATGCGATAATTGAACCTGATGATTTTGCAAAAGTAAAAATTAAAAGTACAAAGATAATCGAGATTGAAGGATTTGTTAATTCTTCTGAAGTGCACTCAATGCTGTACGACTCTCCTTATTTTATCGGTCCCGATGGAGAAGTTGCATCGCAAGCTTATGCGCTACTGAATAAAACTTTAGAAGCTTCGGGTAAAATGGCGGTTGGCAGAATTGTTTTAAGAGACAGGGAAGATTTTGCAATGCTTGCACCATTTGAAAACGGACTGGTTATGTACAAGCTTCGTTATCCAAATGAATTAAGAAAGATGAAGGATGTTCCGGAGCTTTCCGATGTTAAAACTGACAAAGAACAATTAAAGCTGGCAAAGACTCTTGTTGACTCAATGACAACATCTCTTTCAAAAATTGATTTGCGGGACAGGTACCAGGATGCAGTTAAAGAAATGATAAAGGCAAAAATCGAAGGGAAAGAAATTATTTCAGTCACAGAAGAAGTCACTCCGGTTGTTGATATGATGAAAGCATTAAAGCAAAGTATCGAGATTGCAAAGAAAGAGAAAAAGCCGATGCAAAAAGCAAAGGGAGAAAAAAAGAAAGAAAAAGTTGCAGCCAAAAACAACAAGACAAAAAAGAGAAAAAGTGCGTAATTTGAGGGAAAAGATTTTAAATAATGGCAAAAGTAATTCAGTTACAGGTTACACCAACACCGCCTAAGCTTGGTTATAAGAGGGCAAGTAAAAGAAAAGATCTTGAAAAAAAGGGACAGCTAAATCTATTCAGGCAAAGTGAGCCGCAGATTCATCGCCTCCCTTCAAGGTTCACTCCGTTTGAACAAGCTTTACTTCTTGACGAAGAGGGAAATCCAGGTGCTCAGGAAGCTTACCTTAAAGCAATCCTTGAAAATGATTCTGTTGCCGACGCATGTTGTAATCTCGGAATTCTTGAATCCAAAAACAGGAACGTAACCAAAGCGTTCGATTATTTTACAAAATGCCTTCAGCTAGAACCACGACATCTTGAAGCACATTATAATCTTGCAAACCTCTATTTTGAAGTTAATGATTACAGGCTTGCAAAGCTTCACTACGAAGTTGCAGCAGAAATAGAACCCAATTTTCCAAACATTTATTTTAATCTCGCACTTGTATATGCTTTAAATGAAGAGTATAAAGATGCTGTAAATGCTTTGTTCAAATACAAAGAACTCGTTCCGGAAGATGAAGGAAAGAAGGCGGATAATCTTCTTACGGGTTTGCAGAGAACTTTGAAGGATGGGTAAAATCTAATTGAGTTAAGTGAGGCTCACCTTTAAGGTGAACCTCACTTTGGCTTTAACCACAATTATATAAGAATATTGGCTAAAGTCTTTCTTATTTTAGGACTTCTTTTTCTCCGACCTAAGGTCGGGGCTATTGAAAGTAGTCTTAAATCAATTCAACGACTTTTTTAACAAGCGCCGCAGTTAACCCCCAAATAACTTCTCCATTGTATTTATAGAAATAAACTTTCCTTTTAATTTTTCCCCATGGCTTGGAGTATCTTGGCGGAAGATTTAATTTCTCAACCGGAAGAAGCTCAATTTTATTTCCTTTATCATCAATATAAAACGGGTGAGCTTCTAATCTTACATAATGAACTTCGGGAGGATTCTCCTTAAAGAAAGAAAGGGGGACAGCAAAAACTTTTTCAACTTCTGTTTTATCAAAATTTATCTCGTTTAAATTTTCAATATCAACTTCGGCAACAAAAGCATTAACCAACACTCCGGGAATCATAAGCATTCCAAGCTGACCGATTACTTTTATTTTCTCTTTCTTGATTCCAAGCTCTTCAACCGTTTCACGTATAGCGGTTTCCAGGTGATTCTTATCTTCATCTTTATCAACCTCACCACCGGGAAAAGAAACTTCTCCTCCCTGCCTTATTCCCGCAGCTCTCTTTTCAAAAACGAAACAATGCTCATCTTTTATTTTTGCGATTGTTATTAAAACAGACGAATTAAAATATTCATCTTTGTCAATAAGCTCAGGATACAAAGGTAATTTCTGTTTTAATTGATTAAAATCGATTTCTTTCATTTTCTATGAGAGTTTTGTTAATAGTAATTTAAAGATAAGTTAACTCAATTTTAACTTTCCACTACATATTTAATCTTATCTTTCTTTCGTTATTTATATCACTTCATACAATATCAATAGGAATGAAAAATAAAGTGTTAACTGTCAGAAAGATAATTTTTATCCTTGTTAACTGTCTTACGGGGTTTATAACTTTTTTATTTATCGTTCTTCTTGGTGAGCTAATTTCCAATTCATTCATTATCGACAATGAATTTCATTTGGAAATTATTCATTTGCAAATCGCTTTATTAGGGGGAATTTTATACGGAAGTTTGAATCTCCTTAAAGCTCAGAAAAAACCAGTATAAATTTTTTAGGGAGCGGTAAGATTGTAAAATACTTCCATGACTAAAAATTTCAATCTTCGTCTGCCAACCGCTCCCGCCGATATTACTTCTTAATAATTACTTAACGATTACTTTACACTAACTTAATGCTGTAACCAGATATTTGGGCTGAACAGATGCAGGAGTTATGTATGTTTGGTGAAATATTTCTTGTAGTTACTCTATTAATTATTGTTACTTATGATACGGTGAAAAACCGTCATCATAATAGCAATTAATTTTAAACTACTTGTTTATTTATTCTACTCAGAACCCTTTTTGCCGTTTCGGCAATATTGCCTGAAGTAAATCCATATTTTTCCATAACAACGTTCACAGGCGCCGAAGCCCCGAATTTCTCAATGCTCACAGCTTCTCCATAATCACCAAGGTATTTTTCCCAGCCATGTTTTATTCCGGCTTCAACAGATACTCTCGCTTTTATTCCTGAAGGTAAAACAGATTCCTTATATTCTGACGGTTGCATTTCAAACAATTCCCAGCTCGGAAAGCTGACAACTCTCACTTTAACTCCCGATACTTCAAGTTCTTCGGCAGCTTTTAAAGTTACGCTTACTTCGGAGCCTGTTGACATCAAAATCAATTCCGGAGAATCAGAATCTTTGAGTATGTAAGCACCCTTCAATAAATTTTTCGCAGAAGGATATTTTTCCTGATCAAGCACAGGCAATCCCTGCCTGGTTAACATGAGTGCAACCGGACCACTTTTGTGTTCAATCGCAAATTGCCATGCGTACGCTGTTTCGTTAACATCAGCAGGACGAATTACAACTAATTTTGGTATTGCCCTGAGTGAAGAGATATGTTCAATCGGTTGATGCGTCGGTCCGTCTTCACCTAACCCGATACTATCGTGAGTAAAAACATAAATCGGTCTTATTCCTGAAAGAGAAGCGAGGCGAATTGCTGGTCTTAAATAATCTGAAAATATCAGGAACGTTCCACCATAAGGAATAACTCCACCGTAAATCGCCATTCCGTTAAGAACACTTGCCATTCCATGTTCTCTTACACCAAAATGAAAATTCCTTCCGGCATAATTCTCTGATGAGAAAGCAGGATAATCTTTCAACATTGTATTGTTGGAAGGCGCAAGATCTGCCGAACCGCCGATTAAAGTCGGAAGGGAAGCAGCAATAGCATTTAAAACTTTACCGGAACCTGCACGGGTTGCGATCTTCTTCCCTTCGTCTTTGAAAACAGGAAGTTTCGATTTCCATTCTTCCCCGAAGCTTCCATTCATCAAATCAATAAAAAGTTTTGCATCGGCAGGATACTTACTTTTATATTTTTCAAAAAGCTTATTCCATTTTTCTTCCTTTTCTTTTCCTTTTCTTTTCACTTCATCAAAAAAGTTTTTTACTTCGCCGGGAATAAAAAACTCTTTGTCTTCTGCCCAGCCGAAATTTTTCTTTGTAAGCTTTACTTCTTCCTCGCCAAGCGGGGAACCATGCACTTCTGCGGTATCCTGTTTATTCGGGCTGCCGTAACCAATGTGAGTTCTTGTTACAATGATCGAAGGTCTTTCATCTTTTCGTGCATTTTCTATTGCATTCTCAATCGCTTCAATATCGTTTCCATCTTCTATATGCTGAACATGCCAGTTGTAAGCTTCAAATCTCTTTCCAACATTTTCTGTAAAAGCAAGATTTGTGCTGCCATCAATACTGATATCATTATCATCATAAAAGAAAATAATATTCCCAAGTTTAAGATGTCCTGCAAGAGAAGCCGTCTCATGAGAAACGCCTTCCATCAAATCGCCGTCACTGCAAATTCCGTAAATGAAATGGTCAAGTAATTTTATATCTTCCTTATTAAACTTTGCAGATAAAAATTTCTGGGCTATTGCCATACCGA